>CAZBBU010000268.1:0-3120 GCA_964489965.1 uncultured bacterium | reverse complement strand
GTTGCACCCATGCCGCCGCTCGGCGGGCCGATCCTCCGTGAACGAGCCCCGGCAGGCAGTCTGTATGGACTCATCTTCCGCAGTCTTGCAGGCAGTTAAGGCCGTCCTGGACGGCCTTAACCCCTGAATGTTTCACGTGAAACATTCAGGGTTGAAAGCCCAGCATCTCCAGCAGCCGGGCCAGTTCATCCTCGGAGTGGAAGTGCAGCTCCAGCTTGCCTCGGCGGCCGCCACTGATGCTGACTTTGGTACCGGCAAAACGGCTCAGCTCCTCTTCCAGAGCTGCGTATGGGGACTCTCTGCTGGTACGCCGTGGCTGGCGGCGCTTAAGGGCCTCCGCCTGACGCACGCTCAGCGCCTTCTCAACGATGCGACTGACTGCCCAGTCGCGGTCCTCCTCCGGCTGTGCCAGGATCGCCCGGCCGTGGCCCGCACTGATCCGACCTTCGGCCAGCGCCTGGCGCGCCAGCGCCGGCAGCGCAAGCAGTCTGAGCGAGTTGGCGATCGCGCTGCGACTCTTGCCTACCGCCTGGGACACCTCGTCCTGATTGAGACCGAACTCCATCAGCTGCCGGAAGGCTTCTGCCTCTTCCAGTGGGTTCAGGTTCTCGCGCTGCAGATTCTCGATTATCGCCAGCTCCAGGGCCTCACGGTCGGTAAGTTCACGAACCTGAACCGGCACCTGCGTCAATCCCGCCTGACGCGCGGCCTGATAGCGCCGCTCCCCGGCCACGATCTCGAAGGCGCCATCCTTGGGCCTGACCAGAATCGGCTGCAGTACGCCCTTCTCCTTGATCGAGGCACTCAGCTCGGCCAGCGCCGCGGCATCGAAGGTCTTGCGCGGCTGCAGGCTTGACGGCCTGAGCTGGTTGACGTTAAGCCGCTGCGCCCCCTGTTCAACCTTCGGCAAGAGCGCATCAAGCCCTCTGCCCAGACCCCTCCTAGCCTTCGCTGACACGCCTGATCACCTCCATGGCCACCGCCCGGTACGCCTCGGCACCAGCCGAACCGGGTGCATACTCGAAAATGGATTGCCCGTGCGACGGCGCCTCGGCCAGCCGCACGCTGCGGGGCACCACGGTCTCGAACACGACCCCACCCAGTTTGTTGCGCACGTCGTCCTCGACTTGCTGCGACAGGCGGGTACGGGCATCGAACATCGTCAGAAGGATACCCAGTATCGAGAGGTCGGGGTTGAGACCGTTCTGCACGCGCACCACAGTATCCATCATCCCCACAATGCCCTCGAGGGCGTAGTATTCCGTCTGCAGTGGAATGATCAGCTTGTCACTGGCCGCCAGCAGGTTGAGTGTCAGCGCGCCGAAGGACGGTGCGGAATCGATGATTATGAGGTCGTAGAGCGGGCGGACGCCTATCAGCGCCCGGGCCAGTAGTTGCAGGTTCTCGCTGCTGGCATCGAGCTCGATGGCGGCACTCGCCAGGTCACTGGAGGCAGGTAGAACGTACAGGTTCTCGACACTGCTCTCCACCACCGCCCTGCGGGCAGAGACCGAGCCGGCGAGTACATCGTAGATGGTGTCGTCAACCGCTTCGATGCCAAGGCCACTGGTTGCGTTGGCTTGCGGATCCAGATCGATCAGCAGCACCCTGCGCTGTTCGGCAAGTGCCGCCGACAGGTTGACGGACGTGGTCGTCTTGCCCACCCCGCCCTTCTGGTTGATCACACCGATAATCGGCATTCACTGCCCTCCCGCGAACAGCAGGCCAACAACCAGGCCATCGCTCCCGGAGCGCTCGCGCACGGAGCTGGCGATGAGGCGACTGCCCGTCGCCTCTTCAAGCTCCTCCGCCTCTGCACGCCAGTCGGGGCCTTTGCTGCTGATCAAGAGTACCTTGGGCGCCTGCAGCTGCCGAGTGAGTTGATGGACGGCAGTGAAGGTACCGACGGCCTGGGCCGTTACTACGGAAGCTGAAATACCCCCCAAGTCTGAGACATCACCATGATGCACAGTGGCATTGGCCAGCCCCAGCCTGGCGCTGGCCAGGTTGAGGAAGGCGCTGCGCCTGCGGCGCCGCTCCACCAGGTGCACGTGACGGTCAGGCAGGGTCAACGCCAACGGGATACCCGGCAGGCCCGCGCCAGAACCGACGTCCAGGACGGTATCCCCTTCGGGTACCAACTCTTCGCTCAGCTCGGTATACAGCAGGGCATCGGCGATCAGGCTGTCCCAGTTTCGCAGTGCTGCGGGTGACACCAGGTCGAGCGTCTGATGGTACTGGCGTACAAGCGCGCCGTAGGCGGCCAGCTGGTCAGCCGCACTCACCCGCGCAGCTGGCCAGCCTGGCCCCTGTGCTGACGGAGGTGAACCAGCAGCGCTGCAACATCACTGTCGCGGACGCCCCGCAATCTGCTGGCGGCACCAAGGTTGGAAGGTTGGGCGGCACGCAATCGCTCGAGTCCTTCACCACTCAGGCTGGGGACTGCCGAATAATCCACGCCCGCCAGGCTCAGCCCTTCGAACTCCGCACGGCGCTCGAACTCACGCTGGCTGCGTTTGATGTAGGCGTCATATCGCACCAGGTTCTCGAGCCGCTCGACTTCGCTGGCGTCCAGGTCCGCAGACTCAAGGCCAGCCTCGCTCACCGTGCGCGCGTAGTCGTATTCCGGCCGGCACAGCACGCTGTGCAGGTTGTTGCCCTGCAGATAGCTGCGCCTCAGGCGCTCGAACTCGGCCTGGATGCGCGCGTCACTGGCCCGGACCTCGGCCTCCAGCGCGGCATCACCGGTTCCCCACTCCACTCCCTTGGCCACGAGCCGGGAGCGTGCATTATCCTGCCGGTGCAACAACCGGTTCTCGTTGCGTGAAGTGAGCATACGGTAGGGCTCATCCAGACCCCAGCGCACCAGTTCGTCCAGCAGCACGCCGATGTAACCCTCATCGCGTCGCAGCGTGACATTCTCAAGCCCCAGGGCTCGGCGGCCGGCATTGACCCCGGCGATGTAGCCCTGTACCGCTGCCTCCTCGTAGCCGCTGGTGCCGTTGATCTGGCCGGCGCTGAACAGTCCGGGCAGTTTCCGCGACATGAGCGAGGTGTCGAGCTGGCGCGAGTCGATGGTGTCGTACTCGACCGAGTAGGCGTAGCGCTGGATCCGGGCTT
>CAZBBU010000267.1:0-3144 GCA_964489965.1 uncultured bacterium | reverse complement strand
GTCATCACCGGCGAGGGTGGTCAGGTCGATCAGCGTGATGGCCTTGAGCAGCCAGGCTGCCTGCCATTCCTTCTTGACCGTCCGGCGGGTAAGCAGAGTCTGAGCCCGCCGCTCGGCGGCGGAAAGGTTCACCTGCGCGTGCCGGAACCACCCGAACTCGAGCTCGGTACCTTCGTTTCGTGCAATGTCCGTGCCACTGAACTGCTGGCCGGTCTGCTGTATCTCTGCCAGTGCCATAGCCTCAGGTCTCCATCCCTGCTAGTGAAGGACAGTTTAGCGCAACGCGCCCGCTTGCGGCTGCCGGCGCTTTATGACCTCGGGCAGCAGCAGTGTCACGAACAGCGCCAGGATGCCGGCGGCGAACACGCCGCCGTAAACGGCTGACAGTCCCTCAAAGAGCGCGTCCTGCAGCACCGGGTCGGCCTGAACGGCGCTCACGCCACTGTCAAGCAGGTGGCGGATCTCATCGAGCGACACCGGCATGCCCTGGCGCGTGAGCCGGGCCAGGATGACCGTGTTGAGGATGCTGCCGAACACCGCGGCGCCCAGCGCGCTGCCCAGGATGCGGGTGAACACGTTCGAGGACGTGGCCATGCCCCGCTCCTTCCAGGGCACGGTCGACTGGATGGCCACCACGCTGCTGGTGTTGATGACGCCCATGCCGCTGCCCACCAGGAACGATCCCACGCCTGCGTGCAGCGGCTGGCTGCCGGCGTCAAGAAGCATCAGCACCAGCGCCCCGGCTGCCAGGAGCAGCGCTCCGCTGACGGTCAGCCAGCGGTTGCCGACGCGTGTCAGCAGCCTGCCGGCCACGGTGGCGGCGATGGGCCAGCCGACCGACATCGCCGTGAGCGTGAAACCGGCCACCACGGCCCCCTGACCCATCACTCCCTGCACGAAGGTGGGCAGGAAGGTGGTCAGGCCAATCAGCACCATTCCGGCGATCAGGGTCACGGTGTTGGCAGTGGCGATCAGTCGCTGCCGCCAGAGGGAGAGCGGCATTATCGGTTCTGGCGCACGCGTCTGCTGCCACAGGAACAGTGCCAGGCACACCAGGGCCAGCGCAGCGAGTCCCAGCAGCCGCGGCGAGTTCCAGGCCCAGGCCACACCGCCCTGCACCAGCACCATCAGCGTGGAACTCACGGCGACGAAGAACAGGAACGCGCCCAGCCAATCGATGCTGCGGCGACGCCGCTCGACCTCTTCGTGCAGGAACAGCTTCAGGCCCAGCATCGCCAGGAGTCCGAACGGCAGGTTCAGCCAGAAGATCCAGGCCCAGTGGGTGTTCTCCACGATGATGCCGCCCACCAGCGGGCCGACGATGGATGAGACGCCCCAGACGCTGGAGAGCCAGCCCTGGATGCGGGCGCGTCCCTCCACGTCGTAGATGTCGCCGATGATGGTCATGGTTATCGGGGCGATGCCGCCGGCCCCGAGCCCCTGGATGAAGCGGAACACTATCAGCCACACCATGCTCGGTGCCAGTCCACACAGCAGCGAGCCGAGCAGGAAGATGCCGGTGCCGGCGAAGAACACCGGTTTGCGACCGTAAAGGTCGGACAGGCGTCCGAAGATGGGTGTGGCCACCGCCTGCATGAGCAGGTAGGAGCTGAACACCCATGAGTAGTACGAGAAGCCTCCCAGGCTGCCCACGATGTCCGGCATGGCGGTGGCCACGATGGTGCCCTCGATGGAGCCCATGAACATGGACATGACCAGGGTGGCCAGAACCAGCGGCCGGTTGGTGCGGGCGGACTCGCTCATTCAGCGTCCACGGCGGCAGCGCGCAGGCCGCGTCATGACTCTCGGGTGCGGACGAACTGGATTGCGGACACGAGCAGCAGGAGAAGCACCAGGGCGAGCAGTGCCACCGGTACGAAGTCGCTGCCCGCGCGCGTGACGCCCAGCCCGATGAGTGGCGAGGTGAGTACCGGCCCCAGGTTGGCGGCGGCCATGGTGATGGGAATCATGGTCTCCGAGCGGCCCGGCAGCACCTGCTGGATCCACACCAGCGTGGTGGGAAACACCGGTGCGAACGCCAGGCCCATCACGATGTAACCCGCTGGCGCCAGCCCGGGCCAGAGCGTCATGACCGCGCCGGGCACCGACAGCAGCACAGACAGCAGCACCAGGCGGGCGGGCCTGAGTCTGGCGGACACCGGGATCGCCAGGAAGCGACCCACTGTCAGGGCCGCCCAGAACAGCGAAGTCAGGTAGGCGGCCTGTTCGGCTCCGTACCAGGGGGTCAGGTGGGTGGCTTCCCAGGAGGCGGCACCGACCTCTGCGGACACGTAGAGCAGGAACAGGCTTACGAAACTAAGGAGGCTGAAGATCAGGGCGGGATTGAGCGGGCTGGGCCGGGTGGTCTCAGGAGCCGGCTCCGGCACTCTGAGCCCCGGGATGATGGCCGCGACCGCCGCGACCGCAACGATCAGGAACGGCAGCCGCCACTCCGGCAGCAGCAGGCCGACCAGCAGCGGTCCCAGGATGCAGCCGATTCCGAACATGGCGCTGAGCAGGTTGACGGCAGGACCGGAGCGCACTCCGAAACTGCGGACGATCAGCAGGTTGCTGCCCACGTTCTGCATGCCGAATCCCAGGCCCACCAGGCTGGCCGCGGCCAACGCCAGCGGCCAGTTGTGCGCAACCGTCATGAGAAGCGCACCCAGAGCGATCGTCGCCAGTGCGCCCACCAGCACCGGCCGGTAACCGAAGCGCCGTACCAGCCAGCTGGAAGCCAGAATGGCCAGCGCGGCACCAAGGAACAGCACGCTGATGGCGAAGCTGACCGTGGTGGCCGGGATGCCGAAGTCACCACCGATGGCCTCCAGGGACGGCCCCAGGATCGACTGGCTGATGCCGATGGTCACGAAGTTGACGCAACCCGCCAGCAGGAGCCGGCGGGCGTTGGAAACAGGCAGGGGCTGGGTCACGAACTGCCATGATACTGCGACTTTGGGGCTGCCTGAGCATTGCTATACTGACCGCTCAGTGCTGCACGGAGGCGGACCCAGGATGACAGTGGACATACGGCAGAAGTACCATGAATTCTTCAGGACCAAGGAACACCTGATTTACCCGAGCGCCTCGCTCAAGAGCAGCGATCCCGGCCTGCTCTTCAACGTGGCCGGCATGCAGCAGTTC
>CAZBBU010000266.1:0-3145 GCA_964489965.1 uncultured bacterium | reverse complement strand
CTGAAGGCGCCGCTCAGTTGCCTGACCCAGGCGCGCTACGGCATCGCCTGGGGTGCGCTCGGTGCACTCGAGGCCGTCTATGAGGAGAGCCGCGATTTCGCCGAGACGCGCATCACCTTCGGTGCGCCCATCGCTTCCCGCCAGCTGGTGCAGCACAAGCTGGTGAACATGGCCAGCAGCCACAGCATGGGCCTGCTCCTGGCCTGGCGCCTGTCCAAGCTGAAGGATGCCGGCAGCCTGCACCATTCGCAGGTGTCGCTCGCCAAGCGCAACAACGTGCGGGCTGCCCTGGTGGCCGCGCGGGACGCGCGTGAGATCCTGGGTGCCAACGGCATCACCCTCGAGTACCACACGATCAGGCACATGCTGAACCTGGAGACCGTGGATACTTACGAAGGAACCCATGACATCCACACGCTGATAGTCGGGCGTGAGCTTACGGGCGTGTCAGCACTGGGCTGAAGCAGCATTATCGGTTCTGAGCGGGACGCGCCTTTGCAATCGGGTGCGTCCCGCTTTCTTGATTAGCGCAGCCGGGTAAACCTGCGGTTGACATGTAACGGTGTTGGATACTATGGTGTAAAAGTCTGCGCGATGTTCACATCGTGTTGGCATATTGCTTGTCCGTCTTTGGTGCTGAATTCGGCATTTTTGCCGTTAAGTACTGCATATCAGTACTCCAGCCCAGAAACCACGCACTCCACCTGCAGATTCCGTGAGTGCTTCGCCCAGCTTCTGTCATTCGGAAGTGCCCAACCGTCCTCGACTTCCGCGCCTTAAGCAGGCGCAGTTGAAGGCCCTGTCACGGAGGCAACCGATCGAATCCACCAGTACCGAACCTGGCACACCTGAGTCCGCCAGGGCTGAACCGTTCATCAGGTTCCAGCAAGTAAGCAAGTCCTACGGTGACCTGACTGTCCTCGACAAGCTCGACTTCGAGGTTGCCGAGAACGAGAAGCTTGCCATCATCGGCCCCAGTGGCAGTGGCAAGACCACCATCCTGCGTGTGCTCATGACGCTCACCAAGCCCGACTCGGGACGCATATATGTGGGCGGCGAGCCACTCTGGCATACCGAGGACGCTTCGGGCAGGGTCAGGCCGGCAGGTCCCAGGCACCTCCGGCACGCGCGACGCCGCATCGGCATGGTTTTCCAGCACTTCAACCTGTTCAACAACATGACGGTGCTTCGCAACATCACTGAAGCACCGATTCACGTGCAGAAGCGGAACAGGGACGAAGCCAGGGAACACGGCCTGCAGCTGCTGGACACGGTGGGGCTGGCCGACAAGGCTGACTCCTTCCCCGCGCAGCTTTCCGGCGGCCAGAAGCAGCGTGTCGCCATCGCCAGGGCACTGGCACTCGAGCCGGACGTTCTCCTGTTCGATGAGGTGACCTCCGCGCTGGACCCCGAACTGGTCGGCGAGGTGCTGGAGATCCTCCGCAAACTGGCCCATGAGACGCAGATCACCATGTTGTTCGTCACGCACGAGATGCGCTTTGCCCGTGACGTGGCTGACAGGGTCGTGTTCTTTGACGCCGGCCGCGTGGCCGAGGAAGGCACGCCGGAGAAGATCTTCAGCGAGCCGGAGAACCCACGGACGCAGGAGTTCCTGCGGGCCGTTCTCGACCACTGAGGTCCGGGCGTCATGTCATTCAGTACGGCAATTCCGCACTCCCGGCATGGCCGGGATTGCGTTTGCAACGAAGGGGTGCCGCGCAGCCGGCCCGGCACCAAAGTCCCAAACCTGTACCTCTGGAGGTACCATTCATGAATACGCTGATCAAAAGACTCCTGACTGCAGGCGCCGTAGTCGCCATGGCTGCTGGAGCCAGCGCAGTAGCGCAGACCACCCTGGAAGACATCCAGGAGCGTGGCTACATCCAGATCGCCACCGCCAATGAGGTCCCCTACGGCTTCGTGAACGCAGCCGGTGAGGCCCAGGGCATCGCCCCCGACGTCGCCACCGCCGTGCTCGAGAACCTTGGAATCACCGACATTCAGTGGGTCGTCACGCAGTTCGGCTCGCTGATCCCCGGCCTGATGGCCGACCGCTTCGACATGGTTGCCGCCGAGCAGGCCATCCTGCCTGACCGCTGCAGTCAGGTGCTGTTCTCCAAGCCCAGCTCCAGCTACGGCGAGGGCATGCTTGTGGCAGCCGGCAACCCGCTGGGCATCACCAGCTATGACGACTTCGTCGAGAACCCGGAACTGCGCATGGGCATCATGTCCGGCGCCGACCAGCTCGACTTCGCCCACGCCTACGGCATCGGCGAAGACCAGCTCGTCATGATCCCCGGCAACACCGACGCACTTTCCGCGGTCGAAGCCGGCCGTGTTGACGCCTACGCCGCCACCGGCCTGACCGTGGCCAACCTGGCCGAGAACTCTGACCGGGTCGAACCCGCTGAAGGTTTCCAGACTCCCGTGATCGACGGCGAGCCCGTCCGCAGCTGGGGTGGATTCACCTTCAAGCTGGAGAACGAAGAGCTGCGTGACGCGTTCAACGCCGAGCTCGCTGCCTTCCAGGAGACCGACGAGTACCGCGAGATCCTGACCAGCTACGGCCTGTCCGACGTCGACGTTGACGAAGCGCTGGCCGCCGACACCGCAAGCCTGTGCGGCTTCTGAACCACTGAACCGTCTGGGCGCACCCGTAACGGGTGCGCCCCGTCACTATCTTTCTTATGGATCTGATACTGGAACTGTTGCCGCCACTCCTCAGGGGTGCCGGCATGACACTGCAGCTGGCGCTGTACTCCACGCTGCTGGGCGGCGTGCTGGCCTTCGCCAGCGGCATCGGCAAGATGTCGAAGTACGCACCGGTACGCGCCGTGAGCGTCGCCTACATCGAAGTGTTCCGCGGAACCTCGCTGCTGGTGCAGATGTTCTGGCTTTATTTTGCGCTTCCCCTGTTGGGAGTCCGGCTGGAACCCATGTTCGCCGGCGTCCTGGCGCTGGCCCTGAACATCGGGGCTTATGGCGCGGAAGTCATCCGTGGCGCCCTGCAGGCCGTGCCAGCCGGGCAGAAGGAGGCGGTCACCGCGCTGAACCTGACGGACCGCCACGCGCTCTGGCACGTATACCTGCCGCAGGCGCTGCCCGAGATGATGCCGCCGTTCGGCAACCTCGTCGTGCAGAACCT
>CAZBBU010000265.1:0-3150 GCA_964489965.1 uncultured bacterium | reverse complement strand
CCTGCGACCTTTCGCTCCGGAGGCGAACGCTCTATCCGGCTGAGCTACGGGCGCCTGTAAACGGTTCATAAAACTAGCACCCCTGCTGGGAGGAAGTCAAGCGAAATGAAGAAGCATACGAACACCGTGATTCTGTGGCTCATCGCCATCGGTCTTGTATTGGGAATGATCATCACGTTCACGCCCAACCTGGGCTTCGGCGGTGCCACCACCGCACAGGGCGACGTAGTCCTGCGCGTCAACGGTGAGCCCATCACCGACCTGCAGATCAACCAGGTACGCAACGCCAATCCGATCTATTACGCGGTCACCGAGGGCGAGGTCGGACAGGACCTGCAGCTGCTGGCGCTTGACGCAACCATCACCCAGGAACTGCTCCGCCAGGCAGCCGCCAGCCAGCGCGTTTCGAACCGGGAGGTGCGTGACGCCGTTAACGCCTTCCGTGAGGAGCGCGGGCTCGCCGGTGGCCGCAACGACAGCGCCTACCTGCAGCTGCTGGCCAACTCCGGCTTCGATGACGCGGCCTTCCGCGACTACATGCGCGAACAGCTCCGCCAGCAGAAATGGGAAGCCGAGATCATCGGTGACGTCACGGTCAGCGACGAGGAAGTCCAGACCTTCTACGACGCCTTCCGCGACAACTACCGGACCGACGAGCGCATCGTCGCCCGGGCCATCAACGTGAACGACCAGGAACTTGCCAATGAACTGCGGAGCCGGGTGCTGACCGGCGAATCGTTCGCCGCGCTCGCCAGCGAACACTCGCTGGAACGCGCAGACCGGGGTGGCGCACTCGGTGCCACGGCCGAGAACCCGGAACCGCAGCCGGTCGGACGTGCAGTCCTGCCCGCCGCCGCGGCCAACGCAGCTTTCAACCTGCGTGCGCCGGGCCTCACCAACGTGATCACCGCCGGCGGCATGTACTACCTGGTCCAGGTGGAGGAATACATCGCTCCTGAACCCCGCCCGTTCGAGGAAGTGGCGGAAACCGTCCGCGAGGACGCCCTCACCTCACGACAGGTCGGCCTGGTCTCGGAAGAGCTCGAGCGGTTGCTGGACGAAGCGACGATCGAGATGGTCGACACCAGTGAGTTCAACTACGACAATTACCTCGTGGCCACGGTTGGCGATGAAGAGATCCGTGCTGCGGACCTGGCCCGTGTCACCTACGGCAATGCCGAGGTTCAGCAGTTCCTGGATCCCTCCCTCTCCTTCCTGATCACCCAGATGCTCAAGCCCCAGCTGCTTGACCAGCTGATCAACCAGACCGTTGCCTACGTGGGCGCGCAGGATCTTGACGGCAGCTTCTTCGGCACCGAATCGCAGGTTGCCATGCAGGCGCTCAACTATGTGGCGCGCGACGTCGAGGTCACCGAGGCAGAGATCGCCGCCTACTACGAAGAGAACGTGGACAGCTACACCCAGACCGCCGAAGCGCAGACGGTCCGCTATGAGTTCGAGACCTTCGAGTCAGCCGAAGCCTTCCGCGATGCGGTACTGGACGGCACCACCCCCACGGACGCAGCCAGCCTGGCCGGCGTGGTGGGCGTTGACATGGGTATCGTCCGTCCCGGCCTCAGCGAGGTCGCCATCGACTCGGCACTGTTCGAAACCGATGCCTTCGTGGCGATCGATGGTGCCGACCGCGAGATCTCGGACGTGCTGTTCATCGCGGCTGAACCGGTCAGCAGTGAGGATGCACCCGAAGAGGCTGCTGACGAAGAAGCTGTGGAAGAAGAAAGCTCGGAGGTGCCACTGGACGCCGCCGAGGAAGCGGTCGACCCCAACCTGGCAGCCGAAGTGCAGGAAGCTGCCGCTGAAGTTGCCGCCGACATGGTCGACAGTGATGAGAACGAAGACACGGGCGATGAAGTCGACGCCCTGGAAGAGGCCCTGGACAGTGAGCTGGCTGAGGTGGAAGTCCCCGCCGACCGCTACGTGGTCCTGGTTGCCGCCCGCACGGCGGAGCGCGTCCGCCCGCTCGATGAAGTCCACGACCTGGTCGAGAACGCCGTCAGGTCGCTCGAACGGCAGGCCGTGCAGGAAGAATGGCTCGAATCCGTCAAGGCCGGCATCGAGATCGAGAACCTGACTGCCGTGGCGGCAGACCCGCTTGACAGCATCGACTTCAGCCCGGAGGAGACCATCTCCGTGCCCGCAGCTGACGGCGACGACGCTGCCGAGGAAGCCCCCGCAGAGGACAGTACGGCGGCAGACGAAGAGGCCGCCGCGGATGATGCCGGGGAAACGGCAACACCTGACGACGGCGCGGAAAGCGAGTAACCGGTGCCACGGGCGCTCCTCAGCGTCTCCGACAAGACAGGGCTGGCGGAATTCGCCGCCGGCCTGATCCAGGCGGGCTTCGAGCTGGTATCCACCGGCGGCACGCTGGCGACCCTCCGCCAGGCAGGGCTGCCGGCCCAGGCGGTGGAAGAAGTGACCGGCTTCCCGGAGATCATGGACGGCCGGGTCAAGACGCTGCACCCCAGGATTCACGCAGGACTGCTGGCCAGGCCGATAAGCGAACACGAGGCCGCGCTTGAGGAGCATGGCATCCAGGCGTTCGACCTGCTGGCCGTGAACCTGTACCCGTTCCGTGAGACCATCGCCCGGAGTGGCGTGACCGAGGCCGAAGCCATCGAGAACATCGACATCGGCGGTCCGGCCATGATCAGGGCCGCAGCCAAGACGTTCGAGCGCGTGCTGGTGGTCGTGGACCCGGGCGATTACGGACCGGTGCTGGACGCCATAAAGTCGGGCACCGAAGGCGAGCTGCGGCGCGGCCTGGCCAGCAAGGCCTTCGCGCACACAGCCGCATATGACAGCGCGATCGCCAGCTGGTTCGAGCGTGACGCCGGCACAGCTGCTCCCAGCCTGCACCTGAGCCTGGAACGCGCGGCCGAGTTGCGCTACGGCGAGAACCCCCACCAGAAGGCAGCCCTGTACCGCGAGCAGGGCAAGAGCGGCTGGTGGGACGGCGTCACCCAGCACAAGGGCAGCGGGCTCAGTTACCTCAACGTGTTCGACGCTGACGCCGCCTGGCGGCTGGCGTTCGAGTTCTCAGACCCCGCCTGCGTCATCGTCAAGCATGCCAACCCCTGTGGCGTGGCCGTGCAGGCCGAACTGGCAGACGCCTACCGGCTGGCGTTC
>CAZBBU010000264.1:0-3157 GCA_964489965.1 uncultured bacterium | reverse complement strand
CGCCGCCACCAGGGCCTGGTCACGCCTGCGCTCGTCGGCCAGCCGGGCGGCCTCGCTGACGGCCCCGGCCACCGGAAGGTTGATGGTGGCGCGGCCTGGCCGTTCGAACTCTTCCACCACGAAATCGGTGTCGTCCATGGCGATAAGTCCAGCCAGTGCAGCCATACCCACCTGCATCGTGCCGGAATGGTGGTAACTGGCGTGCAGAACCACCCCGCCCTGCAGGTAGACGTAACCGCGGTCACCGTGCAGCCGTACCACCGCGTCGCGCTTCGAGAAGCGCAGCATGTCCAGCAGCTGCGGCAGTGACATCAGGCCGGTGTTACCGCTGAGGGGCACGTCATCCCGGGCCAGCTCCGCCTCGGTGGGAACGATGGTGCCGGGCGCCACCGGCAGTTCGCTGCGGATGGGTGGCCAGGACAGGAAGCCGTCGGGCTTGAGCTTGCCGCGCCAGTCCAGGGGATCTCCGAACAGGAAGAAATGCGCCTGTGGCTTCTCGCGCCTGGTCCACGCCAGGAAGCCGGCGGCGCTGGCGCCGCGCAGCACGCTGTCACAGAACACGGCTGTCACCTGCGTCTCCTGCAGTTGCCTGAGCGCGTCCTGGGCGCCCTGGCCCGGCGAGGCGCGCCAGCCCACGGCGGCCAGCTCCTCGCGGATGCGTTCCATCCTCGTGTGGTTGCTGCTGATTATGAGTGCAAGAGGCGGCATCTTCGCTGGTCAGCCTATATCATTGCCGTGTGGGCCCAGATGACATTTCCTGAATTCGAGGCACTTGTAGCCGAGATGGTTGACGAGATCCCGCCGGAGTTCATGCGCGGTCTCCAGTCGGTGCTGACGCTTGAGGAGGAACACCCCGAGCCCGAGTACGTGGACGTCTGGCGCATGGGCGAGTACCTGGACATCGGACCCGATCAGTTCCTGGGTGGCGACTCCGGCATCGGCCGGCACGTGGTGCTGTACTGGGGCTCGTTCCGCCGCATCGCCGAGCAGGATCCCGATTTCGACTGGGAAGCCGAGGCGTGGGAGACGCTCACGCACGAGCTGAGGCATCACGTCGAATCACTGGCAGGTGACGCCAGCCTGATCGCGCAGGATGAACTGGACAGCCAGGATTTCGTCCGCAGGCGCGACTGATCTCAGGCGGCCCGGTTCCGCGCCCCGTTGTCAGCAACCAGCTTGATTCCCAGTATGACCGTGATGAGCGTGAAGCCGATCAGGGCCAGGAACGGGATGGTGATGAATCCGAAGACGTTGATGTACTCGGTGCCGCAAGGTACACCGCCCGTGCAGGCACCAAGCGGGAAGTACTCAGGGAACTTCTGTCCGGCGTAGTGGTACAGGGAGGTGCCCATGCCGATCACGGACAGTGGCAGCACGTACCTGACAACCTTCTCATCGCCAACGTAACTGGCGATGCCAAGAATCAGCGCCTGGGGGTACATCAGGACGCGCTGCCACCAGCACAGGCTGCAGGGCACGAAATGTCGGACCTCGCTGAAGTACAGGCTGCCGGCCGTGGCCACCATCGCCACGAGCCAGGCCAGATACAGGCCGTATCTGCGGATGAATCCGGTCATCGTTCTGCCCCGCGCCTGAGTTGTCAGGGAAGCTCTGCGCGGATCGCGGAGTTGATGGCGGCAACCGAGG
Source organism: uncultured bacterium (assembly GCA_964489965.1). GTDB lineage: Bacteria > Deinococcota > Deinococci > Deinococcales > Trueperaceae > CALDPK01. Next base: position 1,510 of record CAZBBU010000264.1, on the reverse strand, counting down.
TGTTGACCGGCTTGCCGTTGATGAAGATCGCCGGCGTGCCGGTGGCTCCCGCGGAGGTGGCGATGGCGCCGTCAGCCCTGACCGCGTCCAGTGTGGCCGGGTCTTCGGCGCAGGCAGCGAGCTGCTCGCGGTCTATGCCGGGCGCGTATTCCGCGGCCAGCTCCAGTGCGCTGGACCTGGTGCCGATCTGCGACTGGCTGCGCATGAAGACGGGGTAGACCTCCCAGAAGGCGTCGTTGCTCTGCTGGTAGACGCACTCTGCCACCGCTGCGGCCCCGTCGGAGCCGGGCATGACGGGGAAGTTCACGTAGTAGAAAGCCACGTCCTCATTGTCAGCGAACTCGCTCTTGACCTGCGGGAAGATCGTCTCGGTGAAGGTGGCGCAGTGCGGGCACAGGAAGTCCTCGAACATGGCCACTTTCACCACGGCTTCGGGATTGCCGAAGACCGGCTGGTCGCTCAGATCCAAATCCGACGCGGCAGTGCCGCCGAGCCGGTTGAAGATGATGATTGCGAGTATGGCTATGGCGACGATGCCAACCGTTATCTGAGTCAGGCGCTGCGTGTTCATTGCAATAATGTAACCGCTGCTGTATGAGTCGCTCGTGTGCCGGTGCGACATGCACTTTGTAGGACAGCGCCCTGGCCGTTCAGGAAGCAACTGTTACACTTGCTGGTGTTAAGTCGCTGACAGGCATGCGACCATGGAAACCAGTACTCAGGAGGAAGCAAACATGGCTTTTGAACTAGAACCCCTTCCATACCAGTCTGATGCGCTTGAACCGCACATTGATGCCCGCACCATGGAGATCCACCATGACAAACATCACCAGGCTTACACCGACAAGCTGAACGCTGCCATCAAGGACACAGAGCTTGAAGGCAAGTCGATTGAGGAGATCCTGGGCCGCGGCGCTGACGCCCTGCCCACCGCCGTCCGCAACAACGGTGGCGGCTACCACAACCACAACCTGTTCTGGAACTCACTGAGCGCTGACGGTGGCGGCGAGCCTTCCGGTGACCTGGCTGCAGCCATCAACTCCAAGTTCGGCTCGTTCGACGAATTCAAGCAGAAGTTCAGCGACGCCTCTGCCAACCAGTTCGGCTCCGGCTGGGGCTGGCTGGTCCTCAACGGTTCCGGCGAGCTCGAGGTTTACGGCACCCCCAACCAGGATTCACCCCTGATGCAGGGCCACACCCCACTGCTGGGCCTGGATGTCTGGGAACACGCCTACTACCTCAAGTACCAGAACAGGCGTCCCGATTACATCAGCGCATTCTGGAACGTGGTCGACTGGGCCGCGGTCGAGAAGCGCTTTGCCGACGCGCGCGGCTGAGCCAGGCTGACAACGCCTGTAACGGGCGGGTGCGGTTCCCGATTTTCGGGGCCGCACCCGCCTTTTCACTGAAGAGGGGATGATTGCCGGCAGCGTCCGGGCAACTGCCCGTTCGTGGCCTGCCGAGCCTGCCGCCCGGGCTTAGCCTTGCCTGGTGGACCGCGCAGCCTCGA
>CAZBBU010000263.1:0-3158 GCA_964489965.1 uncultured bacterium | reverse complement strand
TGTCTGGCGGTCAGGGTGCGGTCTTCGGGTTCGACCTGCAGCGCCAGGCGCACGAGGTGCGCCGCCGGACCGTGCTGGTCAGCGTCCTGGGTGGCGCCTACGGGATGCTCACGGCCCGTGAGAACCTGGAGCTTTCAGCCGCGCTGTACGGTCTGAAGGTTGACGCCGGCGGTCTGCTGGAACAGGTGGGTCTGGAGGCGGCCGGCAGCAAGCTGGTAAGGAGTTTCTCCAGTGGGATGAAGAAGCGTCTGGCCCTGGCGCGGCTGCTGCTGCCCGGATCCAGCCTCTGGCTGCTTGACGAGCCCTATTCGACGCTTGACGATGACGGCCGTGAGCTGGTGGACCGGCTTGTGGAGGATGCGCTTGAGCGCGGAGTGACGGTGTTGATGGCCACGCACGAGAACCTGCGTCCGGACGCCCAGCTTCCGGACGCCGAGCTCCGCATTGCCGCGGGCCGGCTCAACCGTGAGAACGGGACGGAGCGGTCATGAAGGCGGCGTTCCCCGGGGCCGGTGACCTGCGGGCAGTCCTGACCCTGGTGGGCAAGGACCTGCGTCAGGAACTGCGCAGCCGCGCCGTGCTGATGGCGACCCTGTTCTTCGCCGGCATCACCCTGGTGATCATGGGTTTCGCAGCCGGGGGCGAGAGTGAAACGCTTGCCGCCATCGGTCCGGGCAGCCTGTGGGTGGCGCTGGCCTTCGCTGGTGTCATCACCGCGTCGCAGTCGTACGTGAACGAGTTCGAGGACGGCGCCATGGAGCAGCTGCTGCTCTACCCGCTGCCACGCGCGATCATCTACCTGGGCAAGCTGCTGGCGAACTGGATCTACCTGTCCACTCTGGCGCTCATCCTGCTGCCGGTATCAGTCCTGCTGTTCGGCATTGACCTGGGCGACCGCTGGCTGCTCATCATCCTGGTGTTGCTGCTGGGCACGCTGGCTTTCTCGGTGATCGGCAGCTTCTACGCAGCGCTCACCTCCAGCCTGCGGGCCCGCGAGTCACTGCTGCCGCTGCTGATGTTCCCGGTGATCATCCCGGCGCTCCTGGCCGCGGTGGGGGCGAGCACCGAGCTGATGTACTACCAGGACACGCGCCTGGCGCTTGACTGGCTGCGGCTGCTGGCGGCATTCGTCCTGGTGTATCTGGTGGTGTGCGTGTCGGTGTTCCACTTCCTGCTCGAAGAATGAGCGCGGCCCGCGGTCATACACGCTTCCGTGACACAATCACGCGGGCGGTACAATGAAATGGACGGTGGAGAATCCACCGGAACCGCTTCCGGTCACAGGCTTTTAGGAGATCACATGCCGGCAACAACCTCGAAAGACAACCTCAGCAGGCCCGTATGGCTCACGGTTCTGGGCTGGTTGGCAACAGCGGTGTTCCTGGTGGCCACCTACTTCGCACTGTTCGTGGCGCCAACGGAGGCCACTCAGCAGGAACTGTTCAGGGTCACCTACACCCACGCGTCGGTGGCTGCAATCGGCCTGCTGGGTACCATCATCACCGGAGTGCTCGCGGCCATCACGCTCTGGCGCGGTCGTCCCGGCGATGACGTGCGCACCGCAGCCGCTGCTGAGGTCAGCCTGCTGTTCCTGGCGCTGACCGTCGTGGGCGGCATGATCTACTCGAGGCCGACGCTGGGCGCCTACTGGGCCTGGGACGCGCGGCTGACCCTGTCGGCGATCATGCTGGTGCTCATGGTCGGCTACTTCGTCATCCGCGGCATCGTGACAGACCCGGTGCGGGCGGCCCGTGTCAGCTCCGTGGTGGCCCTCATCGTGGCGGCCGGGGCGCCGCTCAACCGCGCGGCCACCTCGCTGTTCCGCACCGTCCACCCGGCACGCCGTGCGGACATGCCGGAGGAACTCGCCTACGTTCTTATGCTCAACATGGTGGCGGCACTCGTCGTGTTCGTCTGGTTCTTCCTGGAAAGAAGCAGCATCGGGCTGGCCAGGGCCAGGCTCGAGAAGGAAACAAGTGGCAGCGAGGCCGAGCCCGCTGCGGAGGCAATCCATGTCTGAATGGCTGAGTGATTTCCTGTCGTTCGCACCGAACACGCTGGGGGGCGACTGGGCCTGGGTAACCCTCTCCTGGCTGCTGACCTTCGTCGGGTTCGCTGGTTACCAGCTGTACCTGGTGCGCAGTCGACGGCGACTGGCCAGGGAGTCGTCTGAATGAACCGCAAGCTCATCTACGCGCTGGCTGGTGTGGTCGTCCTCGGCCTCGCCGGCTACTTCACTTTCCAGGCGCTGAACAGCAGTCTGGTCTACTTCCTTCTGCCTGGCGAATATGCCGAGCAGCAGGCCAGCTACGTCGACCGGCGTGTCCGGCTGGGCGGCATCGTTGCTCCCGGCACCATGAACATGGACGAGGAGAACGTGCGCCTGCACTTCGTGCTGGCTGACTCCCAGCAGGGTTACCCCGTCTCGCATGCCGGTACGCCGCCCGCACTGTTCAGTGAAGGCGTGGGTGTGGTGGTCGAGGGCAGGTTCGAAGACGGCGTGTTCCACAGTGACAGCCTGCTGGTAAGGCACAGCGAGGTTTACGAGGTTGATGACGAGGGGCACATAGATGATGAAGCGCTGCGTGAGGCCCTGAAGTAGGCACTTTCGCACGTCCCGACACGCGTTCTGCGGGCGTGCCGCGGTAGGATTACAGACGTGTTGACTGCCCCGAGCCTAGGTCTGCTGGGCAGCGCTGCCGTACTGCTGGCGCTCGCCCTTTCCTGTTACGCAATCGTCAGTGGCATCATGGGAATCAGGCGCCAGGATACGCGTCTGCTCACTTCCGCGCGCTTCGCGGCCGTGGCCGTTTTCCTGGCACTGACCGCGGCCGTTGCCATAATGCAGGCGGCCCTGCTCACGGACGATTTCAGTGTCGAATACGTGGCAAAGACTTCCCGGATCGCCTCGCCGATCTGGGTGAAGATCGTGACGATGTGGGCGGCCCTGGAGGGTTCGATCCTGCTGTGGGGCTGGCTCCTGTCCGGCTACACGGCGATGCTGGCGGTCAGTGCTCCCAATACGGTGCTCAGGCCCTGGGCCCTGGTCATCATGCAGTTGGTGCAGCTCTTCTTCATCGCCGTGGTTGGTTTCGTGGCCAACCCGTTCACCGTTGTGGCGGTGCCGCCGCTGGACGGCCCGGGTCCCAACCCGCTGC
>CAZBBU010000262.1:0-3171 GCA_964489965.1 uncultured bacterium | reverse complement strand
CGGCTCGCGACCTGTTCATAGAGAAGGACGCCAACATCAACCAGGAGCTGGAGCGCCTGCGGCACTCCACCACCCGCAGCCTGCTCACGCGGCGTGACGTGATTGTGGTGGCCTCGGTTTCCGCCATCTACGGCCTCGGTTCACCCGTCACCTATCAGCAGCTGAACATGATCCTGCAGCAGGGTGACCAGCTGGGCCGTGAGGAGATACTCGAGCGGCTTGTGACCCAGCAGTACGAGCGCAACGACGTGGAACTGGCGCCCGGCCGCTTCCGTGCCCGTGGTGACACGATCGAGATCTGGACCGCGTACGAGGAAGCGCCCCTGAGGATCGAGCTGTGGGGTGACATGATCGACCGCCTGGTGATGGTCGACCCTGTGACCGGAAACGAACAGGGTGAACTTGATGCCACCACCGTCTTCCCCGCCCGGCATTACGTGACGCCTTATGAACAGCTGGAGCCTGCCATCAGACAGATAGAAGCTGACCTGCAGGAGCGCATCGCCTTCTTCGAGGCGGGCGACAGGTTTCTGGAGAAGCAACGCATCACCGAGCGCACGCGTTACGACCTGGAGATGCTGCGCACGCTCGGCTACTGCACCGGCATCGAGAACTACTCGCGTTACCTCGAGGGCCGGCCGCCGGGAAGTCCGCCGGCCACGCTGATTGATTACTTTCCTGACGACCTGCTGGTGTTCCTGGACGAATCGCATGTGATGGTGCCGCAGATCCGTGGCATGTACAACGGTGACCAGGCCCGCAAGCGCACCCTGGTCGATTATGGCTTCAGGCTGCCCGCTGCACTGGACAACCGGCCGCTGCGCGAAGAGGAGTTCTTCGCCAGGGTCGGTCAGGTCGTGTTCGTGTCCGCCACGCCCGCCAATGAAGAACGTAACCTGAGTGACCAGGTGGTCGAACAGGTGATCAGGCCCACCGGTCTGGTTGACCCGCTCATCACGGTCAAGCCCAGCAAGGGGCAGATCGATGACCTGCTGTTCGCCATCCGCGAGCGCGCCAAAGCCGGCGAGCGCGTGCTTGTGACCACGCTGACCAAGAAGATGTCGGAAGACCTGACCGAGTACCTGGCGCAGCAGGGTGTGCGGGTGCGTTACATGCACTCGGATATCGACGCGGTGGAACGCCAGGTGATCATCCGCGACCTGCGCCTGGGCCACTTCGACGTGCTGGTGGGGATCAACCTGCTGCGCGAGGGCCTGGACCTGCCGGAAGTGTCACTGGTCGCGATACTGGACGCGGACAAGACCGGTTTCCTGCGGAGCACCCGCAGCCTCATCCAGACGATCGGCCGGGCGGCACGCAACGTGAACGGACAGGTGTTCCTCTACGCCGATTCGATCTCCGAGGCCATGGAAACCGCAATGAACGAGACGAACCGGCGCCGAGAGAAGCAACTGGCTTACAACCGGGAGCATGGCATCACGCCTGAGACCATCCGCAAGCGGGTGCACGAGGTGATCCGTGGCGATGATGACGCCGCGGGTGGTCAGGAGGAGCGCAAGCCACTGGCACCGTGGGAACGCGAGCTGGCGCAGGACGATCTGCGTCAGGAACTTGCGCTGCTCGAGACCGAGATGTGGCAGGCTTCCGAGGACCTGGATTTCGAGAAGGCCGCCAACCTGCGTGACGCCATCCGTGAACTGGAGGCAAGGCTGGCCGGGACAGACCTGCGACTACCCGAGCTGCCAGGCCAGGCCAAGGCCGCGACTGGCCGCCGCCAGCGCCGTGCCCGCGCCTGAACCGGCGTGATAGTCTCTTTAAGGAGGCAAATCACGTGAACTTTCAGGTGGGAGACCAGGTGGTGTATCCACCGCAGGGCGGTGGCACGATCCAGGAGATCGTGGAGCGCGTGGTCCTGGGTAAGCCGCAGCAGTATCTGAAAGTGGTTTTTGTCCGGGGGGACATGGAAGTGCTGGTGCCGCTCGAGAATGCGATGCAGGTGGGCCTGCGGCGCACCCTGAGCGAGGACGAATTTGACCGGTTGGGCCAGCATGCTGAGGAGCACCTGGACCTGCCGGGCCAATGGCCGCCGCGCTTCCGGGCCGAGCAGGACATCCTGGCCCGCTGCGACGCCTTTGAACTTGCCCGCCTGATCACCACGCTGGCGGCGCGGGATGAGGAACGCGGCCTGGCCAGTACCGAGCGGGAGATCATGGAAACCGCCCGTGCGCTGCTGGCCAGTGAGATCGCTGTGGTGCGGGGCTGGAGCCTTGAGCAGAGTGAACGCTGGCTGCTTGCGAGCCTGACTGAGGGCCGCGCGGAAGCTTGAAGTCTGACCTGACTTCCACAAGAGTGGTTTCTGAACTGCTGGCGCGCCACGGAATGCGTCCTGACCGCTCGTTCGGCCAGAACTTCCTCGTGGATCGCAACGCCCTGATGGCCGTGGTGGAGGCCGCCGAGATCCGACCGGAGCAGACCGTCCTGGAGTTCGGGCCGGGCCTGGGCGTGCTCACCCGTGAGCTGGCGGCCCGTGCCCGGAGCGTGATCGCGGTGGAGCTTGACCCACGGATGCTGCCGGTGTTGGAAGAGACGCTGGCCGGCCTGGACAACGTCCGGGTGCTGCATCAGGATGCCCTGCTGTTCGATTACACGCAGCTTGAAGCGGGCAGCAGCCTGGTGGCCAACCTGCCCTACAACGTGGCCACCAGGCTGGTGAGTGACGCCCTGGAGAGCGGCAGGACCAACCGGATAGTGGCGATGGTGCAGCGTGAAGTGGCCGAGCGAATGCGAGCGGATGTCGGGGAGCCCGGCTACGGAGCGTACTCGCTGCTGATCAGGCACTTCGCCAGGGCACGGATCGTACGTGACGTGGCACCGAACTGCTTCATGCCGCCGCCCGAGGTGACCAGTTCCATCGTGCGACTGGACGTGAACCCGGAAGCACAGGTTGACGAGGCACTGTTCAGACTGATCCGCCAGTCATTCGCTCACAGACGCAAGACTTTGCGCAGGAACCTCATGATGGCGGGTTACTCTGGAGGAACGGTCCTGCAGGTGATGGATTCGCTGCAGCTTGACAGCCGCATCCGGGCGGAGGAACTCTCTCTGGATCGGTTCAGGTTGCTTGCTGAAGCCCTCATGCGTGCGGACTGAATATCCACAGGGGATCATTGGGGTAACATGCAGCTCATAGAAATTCATGCTCACCTGACT
>CAZBBU010000261.1:0-3179 GCA_964489965.1 uncultured bacterium | reverse complement strand
CACCAGTGTGTTCTCGCCCTCGCGCACGTTGCGGGCGATCTCGCGGCCGTCAACCTGCTGCAGCCAGTCACGCAGCTCCGGGATGCGGCGGCCCAGGCGCTTGCCGACCAGGGGCAGGTTGGGGCGGACCGTGTAGTCGATGAAGTCCGCGGCCACGTCCAGGTAGGTGACCTTCTTGACGTTGAGTTCCTCCAGCAGCTCGTCTTCAAGGCGTCTGAGGCCTTCCTGCTCGCGGGTGCTGCGTACCCGCACCAGCAGCTCGGGCAGGGGCTGGCGTGTCTTCACGCCGGATTCCGCACGTGCAGCACGGCCCAGCTCGACCACGCGCTGCAGCACCGCCACGTTCGCGAGAAGTTCGCTGTCGATCAGGGCCGGATCAGCCACCGGCCACTCACTCAGGTGCACACTCTCGGGCGCAGTGTCATCCAGTGACAGGACCAGGTTCGAGTAGAGCTCCTCACTCACGAACGGGGCATAGGGCGCGATCAGCTTGGCTACAGTGACCAGCGCCTCGTGCAGAGTGGCGTAAGCCGCGGATTTGTCCGCACCCTGGCCGCCCTTCCAGAAGCGACGGCGATTGCGTCGCACGTACCAGTTCGACAGGTCATCAACCACGAAATCACGGATCGCCCGGCTGGAGCCGGTGGCGTCGTAGGCTTCCAGGCGCTCGGTCACGAGCTGCACCAGCGAGTGCACCCGCGCGAGCAGCCAGCGGTCGGCCAGCGGCCGGTCCGCAGCCGCGGGTGCTGCCCGCAGGTCCGGCTTGTCCAGGTTGGCGTACAGCACCATGAAGTAGTACGTGCTCCACAGCGTGTTGAAGAAGTCCCGCTGGGTTTCCTCCACCAGGTTCACGCCGAAGCGCTTGCTGGCCTCGGGCGGGCTGGAGCTGTAGATGTACCAGCGCAGCGCGTCGGCGCCCTGCCGGTTCAGCACCTCCCAGGGGTCGATGGTGTTGCCCTTGGACTTGCTCATCTTCTCGCCCTTCTCGTCGAGGATGTGTCCAAGCACGATCACGTTGCGGAACGCGGAGGTGTCGGGTTCCAGGTCTGCCAGGGGTCCCGCTTCGCGAACGCCGTCACCGCTGTCCGTGAGCAGGGTGGCCAGGGCGTGCAGGCTGTAGAACCAGCCGCGTGTCTGGTCGATGGCCTCGCAGATGTAGTCAGCGGGGAAGTTCCCGGCCAGCTGCCTGGCCGCCTGCGCGCTGCCGGTCTCTCCCTGGTAGCCCCACTGGGCGTAGGGCATGGCGCCGGATTCGAACCACACGTCGATGACGAAGGGCACGCGCGTGTAGGTCTCGCCGTCACGCTCAAAGGTGATCTCGTCCACGTAGGGGCGGTGCAGATCCAGGTCGCTCAGGTCGCGTCCCACCAGCTCTTCCAGCTCGCGGACGGATCCCACACAGATGCGCTTGCCGCTCGGCGACTCCCAGATCGGCATGGTGCAGCCCCAGAAGCGTTCGCGGCTGAGTGCCCAGTCGACGTTGTTCTCCAGCCAGCGTCCGAACCGGCCCTCACCGATGTGCTCCGGATGCCAGTTGATGGCGGCGTTGTTGCTGAGCAGCTTCTCGCGGACTTCGGTGGTCCTGATGTACCAGCTCTTCTTGGCGACGTTCATCAGGGGTTTGCCGTCACGCCAGTTGAACGGGTAGGAGTGCAGGATCGTACCGCTCCTGTACATCAGTCCGCGTTCCGTGAGCGCCCTGGTGATGTCGGCATCGGCATCCTTGAACCACTTGCCGCTCCAGGCCGGTTGTCCCTTCTCGCCCGGCAGCCTCACTTCGGGCAGAACCAGCCCGTTCAGTCCCACGGAGAAGATGTTGGGGAAGCCGTGCCTGCGGCCCTGCTCCAGGTCACCGTAGGCAGACGCCATGTGGACCAGGCCGGTGCCGTCCTCAAGGGTCACGAAGTCGTCAAGCACCACCCGCCAGGCACGGCTCAGGTCAGCACCTTCGTCGATCCGGCCTTCGAGGAGCGGTTCGTAGCGCACGCCTTCCAGCTGACTGGCAGAGAGGTTCTTGACCCGCTGGAAGCTGCCTTCCGGGAACACCTTCTCCACCAGGCTGCCGGCCATGATGAACAGTTCCTCCGCGCCCCCCGCGTATGTGCCCGGTGCCGCCACCAGCACGTACTCTGCGTCCGGATTGATGGCCAGCGCGCCGTTGGCCGGCAGTGTCCAGGGGGTGGTGGTCCAGGCCAGGAAACTGACCGGCCGGGACTCACCCTCCGCCACGATGCCCCGTTCCGTCAGATCGTTCAGGCTGGCGCGGAACTTGGGGAAGATGGACGGGTCCTCAACGTTGTCACGGTAGTCCAGCGCCACCTCGTGCGAGGCCAGCGTGGTGTTGGAACTGGGGCTGTGCCAGGTGGTCTTGTAATCCTCGGCCAGCAGACCGCGGTCCCACAGCTGCTTCATGATCCACCAGCAGGATTCCATGTAGCTGCGGTCGTAAGTGACGTAGGCGTCATCCAGATCCACCCAGTAGCCCACGCGCTCGGTCATCAGGTTCCACTCGTTGATGTTCTCGAACACGTACTCGCGGCACAGCTCATTGAACCTGGCGATGCCGTACTCCTCGACCTGGGCCTTGCTCTCGAAACCAAGCCGCTTCTCCACGGCGATTTCAACAGGCAGTCCGTGCGTGTCCCAACCGCCCTTGCGGGGCACTTCGAAGCCCTGCATGGTGCGGAAACGGGGGAAGATGTCCTTGTACGCCCGGCTGGACACGTGGTGAATTCCCGGCTTGGCGTTGGCCGTGGGCGGCCCTTCATAGAACACGTAGCGACCGCGTGGCGCGGGCTTGTCCACGGACTTGCGGAACACCTCACGCTCGCGCCAGAACCTGACGATGCTCTCCTCAAGTTTCACGAAATCTGCTGATGACTCAACGTCCCTGAACATCGGCGGCACTGCCTCTCCTCCTGGCCAATGGCCCACCGGGGCAAATGGAAAACGCCCCGGACAGCTGTCTTCACAGCCTGTTGGGGCGCCCGGGTTGATCAGGAGCGCGGTACCACCCAACTTCACGGACTCCCTGCAGTCAGCAGGGCGCCCGTCTCTGTCCGCCGCTAAGCAGCGGGAGGCACGGTGTCGGGTGCCAGCCGTCTCCGTCTACTCGCCCCTCTTGGAGTGGCTTTCGGGAAGCAGCTCGGGGATGATATTCATGGCCACCTGCCCACCGG
>CAZBBU010000260.1:0-3187 GCA_964489965.1 uncultured bacterium | reverse complement strand
GGCCTGCAGGATCTTACGGTGCGCCCTGGCAAGTGAACTGACCAGGTCGCTGGCCCGCATGCCTTCGCCGTACTCTGAAGCGGCCAGCTCCCCGGCCAGTCCGTGCATCACCACGCCGGCGCAGATCCGGTCGAATGCCTCAGTGCCCGCCAGCGGACGGGCCAGCATGGTGGCGATGACGCCTCCGAGCGCGTCGCCGCTGCCGCCGGTCGCCAGCGCCGGATGGCCGAAACGGGACACCGCGGCGCGACCACCGGCGTCGGCAATCACCGTGGCCGGCCCCTTGAGCACCACCGTGACGGCCAGTTCCCTTGCGAGTCGGCGCGCCGCCGCCAGCGGGTCGGTCCGCAGCAGGCCGGCGTCCCTCGGCAGAAACTCAGCCATGAGCCGGGCGGCCTCGCCAGCGTGCGGGGTCAGTACCACCTGGCGCTGTGGCAGCAGTTGCCTGACCGCAGCAAGCGCCTGCGGCTGCAAGGCGGTCGCGTCCAGCACCACAGGGCCGGGTGCCCACTCGAGGACTTGACCCAGTGAGGCAAGTGCCGCGGGCGCAAGCCCGGGTCCGATGAGGCAGGCCGCTGCCCGCCTCTCGTCCAGCCCCACCGGGGGCCAGGCGTCACTCCAGTGGTGTTGCTGCCAGATGGTCTCCGGCCAGGCGGAAGGGTGAACACCGTCCGCGACCAGCGTCACCAGGCCGGCGCCGCTGCGCCAGGCGGCCCGGGCGGCCAGTTCCGCCGCACCACGGTAGGGCCCGGAGCCCGCGATCAGGCAGACCGTTCCGGCGCTGTACTTGTGATCGCTTGCCCGCAGCCGGGGCAGGTACTGAGCGGCATCGGTCAGCTCTAGCAAGCTGGTGCCGGCGCCGTCCAGAAGCTGAGCCGGCAGGCCAAGGTCATCCAGGCGTATCACTCCGCAGGCGGAACGCGCAGGTTCGAACACGTGGGCGGCCTTGAGTCCGCCCAGCACCACGGTCAGGCTTGCAGTGAAGTGTGGCGAGTCCGTTTGTGCCAGATCGGGGTCAAGACCGCTGGGCACGTCAACGGCCACCACTGGCGTGCCACTGAGACGAAGCTGCCCGGCCAGGAAGAGCAGGCTCGGGGCCAGCGGCCCGTTCAGGCCGTTGCCGAACAAGGCGTCCATGACGCCGTGCCCGGGACCCAGGGTGCCGACGATTTCCTGCACGCCAGCTTCGTCCAGAAGTCGGTAGCGGCAGCCGGCGGCAACGCTGGCGTCACGGGCCCAGGCGGCGGGCGCCGAGGCGGGCCGCCCCGCGGACAGCTGCCCGACGGTCACCGGTCTGCCGCTCTTCAGCAGGGCAAGCGCCGCCACCCAACCGTCCCCACCGTTGTTGCCGGGCCCTGCCAGCACGTGCCAGTGCCTTACTCCCGGGAAATTGGCAAGCGCTTCCCTGGCCACCGCCCGTCCGGCGCGCCGCATCAGGCGCTGCAGGGAGAGTCCCGCTGCAGGCGCCTGGCGATCCACCTCGCGCATCTCCGCTGCGCTGAACAGTTTCATGTCCCCATTTGACCACCTCACCGTGACCCAGGCATGTGCCGGTATCATTGGCCGATGCCGGGACAGGAACCAACGATCGTTATCACCGGCGGTGGAGCTGCCGCTTTCTTCGCCGCCATCGCTTGCAAGAGCGCCAATCCGTTGGCCAGAGTCACCATCCTGGAGAGAAGTGCAGCGGTGCTGTCCAAGGTGCGAATCTCCGGTGGCGGCCGCTGCAACGTGACGCACGACCAGCCGGACCCGGCGCTGCTGATCAGGAACTACCCGCGTGGCGGCAAAGCGCTGCGCGGGCCCTTCACCCGCTTCGGACCGCGCGAAACGATCGACTGGTTCCGGGGCCAGGGGGTGCAGCTCAAGACGGAAGCGGATGGCCGCATGTTCCCCGTGACTGACAACTCAGCCACGGTGATCGACTGCCTGGTGGGGGCGGCCGGGAAGGCCGGGGTGGTCATCAGGACCCGGGCGTCCGTCACGGACGTGTTGGCGGCTGACTCCGGGTTCCGCATCAGGCTGAACGACGGCGCTGAACTTAGGGCGGACCGAGTTCTGCTCGCCACCGGTGGCGTCCCGGCCCCTTACGGTTGGGCCGCAGCGATGGGTCATGACATCGAAGCCCCCGTGCCGTCACTGTTCACCTTCAACATCGATGACCGGCGGCTGGATGACCTGGCTGGCGTGTCCGTGGACCCGGTCAGACTCAGACTGGATGGCGCCAGGGAAGCGCATGAGGGTCCGCTGCTGGTAACCCACTGGGGACTGTCGGGTCCGGCGGTCCTCAAGGCTTCGGCCTGGGGCGCCCGGCTCCTGCATGCCAGCGGATACCGGCTGGGATTCACGATTGACTTCCGTCCGGATCTGAGCTTGACCCAGGTTCAGGAAGCGCTCGAGGAGACCAGGCAGCGGGACGCCCGCCGCATGGTGCTGAGCAACGGGCCGTTCGGACTGCCGCAGCGGCTGTGGCGCTCGCTGGCTCTTGCCGCCGGCGTCGAAGAGGGCAGACGCTGGGCCGACGCCAGCCGCAAACAGCTTGCCGCCCTGGGGCAGCAGGTGCATGCGGCCCGTTTCGAGGTGCAGGGCAAGGGTGTCTTCAAGGAGGAGTTCGTCACCTGCGGCGGTGTGAGTCTGAAGCAGGTGAACTTCAGGACCATGGAAAGCCGCTTGCAGGCGGGACTCTACTTCGCGGGCGAGATCCTGGTCCAGGCCGGACTGGCGCTGGCGCTGCTGGCTGCGGCCGATAACTGGTGGGCGCGCGCGGCGGGACTGGTCACGCCCGCCTACATCATCATCCTGATGATCTTCCAGGGCATCCGGGGGGACCGCGACCAGGAGGCGCGCTACGGCCAGGATGCCGCCTACCAGGAGTGGCGACGCCGGACCGGGCGCTTCCTCCCCGGTCTCTGAAGAATCGCCGGACGGCTCAGGTGGCGAGCGGCCGTACGGATGGCCGCGAGGAACGGCGCGGCCTCGGCGCGGGCGCGTTCGGCGCCGGCCTTCAGCACGCGTTCCACGTGGCCGGGATCGGCCATGAGCCGCTCGTACTCGGCGCGGGGTCCGGCCAGCTGCGCATCGAGATACTCGAAGAGTTCCTGCTTCAGCTCGCCCCAGCCGATACCGGCGGCAAAACGCTCGCGCATCGCTTCCGTCTCGGCCGGAGTCGCGAAAGCCCTGTAGATGT
>CAZBBU010000259.1:2170-3203 GCA_964489965.1 uncultured bacterium | reverse complement strand
GACGGTGCGCGCCAACCTGGAACGACTGGTCGGCGGCGCCGGTGAGGAAACCATCATCGCCCGCGTGGGTGAAGGCATCGTCTCCTCCATCGGTTCGAACGAGTCGCACAAGGAGGTGCTGAAGGAGCCGGACCAGATCTCCAAGACGGTGCTCGCCAAGGGCCTGGACGCCGGAACGGCTTTCGAGATCCTCTCGATCGACATCGCTGACGTCAGCGTGGGCCGCAACATCGGTGCGGAACTGCAGACTGACCAGGCGGAGGCTGACAAGCGCGTCGCGCAGGCCAAGGCAGAAGAACGCCGCGCCATGGCCGTGGCCATGGAACAGGAGAACCGCGCCCGGGTCGAGCAGATGCGCGCCAAGGTCGTCGAGGCCGAAGCCGAGGTTCCTGCCGCCATCGCCGCCGCTTTCCGCGAAGGCAACCTTGGAATCATGGACTATTACCAGCTGCAGAACATTCAGGAGGACACGCGCATGCGCGGCAACATCGGGCGGATCGCGGGTGATTCTGACGACGACGCATGAGCTTTGAGACGCTCATCTGGCTCTTGCTGACGGTGCTGTTCGTGGTGGCACCCATGTTCAGCAGCAAGAACCGCAAGAAGCCGGACGGCCAGGCGGGTGACAAGCCGCCCGCGGGCCGTCCGGAGGGCGGTCCTGGCCAGCCGACCGCATTGGAGTCACGGCTGGAGGAAGCGCGCCGTCGCATCGAGGCGGCCACGCGGGAACAGCAGGCCAGCACCGCTGCGCCGCCGGCGCCCAGACAGGCAAGCAGCAGTGTCAGCCAGCCACAGCCTCGCAAGCTGGTGACCAGTACGCTGAGCAAGACCATCTCCGGCAAGCCTCTGGTGGCGCAGGGGCAACAGCAGCAGTCCCGGCCGGCCCTCGACTGGCAGCAGGCGGGCATCGACTGGCAGGCCCCTCCCAGGAAGTACACAAGCGCAAGCCACGCCGCGGCCAAGGCGGCTGCCGAGCGCAATCGCCGTCTGAAGGCGGACAGCACTGAGTTGCAGGTTACGAGGCTGGACCGGC
>CAZBBU010000259.1:0-2160 GCA_964489965.1 uncultured bacterium | reverse complement strand
GGCATCGACTGGCAGGCCCCTCCCAGGAAGTACACAAGCGCACGCCACGCAGCGGCCAAGCGCAATCGCCGTCTGAAGGCTGACAGCACTGAGTTGCAGGTTACGAGGCTGGACCGGCCCACGACCTATACTGGCCGGCGCCGGCGAGTGGAAGCGTCCGCACTGTTCGGCCAACAGAACGTGCTGAGCGGGTACATCTGGCATCAGATTCTCAGCGAGCCGCCGCACAGGCGCGGCGCCAGGAGGCGAGTATCGCGACTTCGGTCACCCTGAAATTGGACAGTCTCCAGGAGGCATTGGCCCTCTTTGGTCCTGACGACCAGAACCTGAGACTGCTCAGGTCCAAGCTGGCCGCCAAGGTAATCGCCCGCGGAGATGAACTCAGGCTTCAGGGCAGCGAAGCTGAAGTGAAGGTCGCCGAGTCGGCCATCCGCTCGCTGTTGCTTGACATTCGTGAGGGGCGGGAGATCAGTCCTGTGGAACTGGAACACAACCCCGTAGGGGAACTCGGCCAGCGCGAGCCGGTGGGCAGTGACGTGATGCTGCCGCAACGCGCCAGGCCCAAGACGGCCGGACAGAACCGTTATGTGACGGCCATCAGCCGTAACCCGATAACGTTCGGCATCGGACCGGCCGGCACCGGCAAGACATTCCTGGCGGTCGCCATGGGTGTGCAGGCGCTCATGGACCGGCGCGTCAAGCGGATCATCCTCACGCGCCCGGCGGTCGAGGCCGGCGAGCGGCTGGGCTTTCTGCCCGGCGACCTGCAGGCCAAGATCGACCCGTACCTGCGCCCGCTCTACGACGCGCTCTATGACATGCTGCCGGGCGAACGGATCGACCACCTGCTGGAACAGGGCACCATCGAAGTGGCGCCTCTGGCGTTCATGCGGGGACGCACCCTGAATGACGCCTTCATCATCCTGGATGAGGCACAGAACACCACTGGCGAGCAGATGAAGATGTTCCTGACCCGCATGGGCTTCAACTCCACCGTGGTGGTAACAGGTGACATGACGCAGACTGACCTGCCCGGCTCGGTTGCCTCCGGCCTGAGCGTGGCCGAACGCATCCTGCGCGATATCGATGGCATATCATTCGTCCGGTTCACGGAAGGCGACGTTGTGCGGCACCCGCTGGTGGCCCGCATAATCAAGGCCTATGACCAGAGCGCATGAACTGACCAGAATGCAGCAGTTGCTGCTGTTCCTTGCGGGAGCGGTGTCAGTGGGCCTGCTGCTGTTCAGCGTATACGGTGACCGTCGCGAAGGCGAACTGCAGGCCGGTGAACCCAGCCCGGTCAGCTTCGCCGCGCCGGTTGACCTGCAGGTGGTTGACGAGGTCGCCACCGGTCTGCAACGCCAGGCGGTGCGCTCGCAGATCGAAGAGATCTACAACGTGGATGCCCAGGCACGGCAACTGATGCTGGCCATCATCAACTCTGCGGCTCTGCCGGATGGGGTCAAGGCCGAGCTTCAGGCCGCCTTCCTGCAGGCTGAGGGCGTGAAGGCCAGCGAACTGCCGGGCCTGGTGGACAGGGCGTTGTCCGGCTTGCCTGCCGGTGAGGCGGACAGCCTGCGTGCGCTGCTGGCCCGGCGGCTCATGCCCACCTCGATTCCTGACCTTGAGCTGACCCGGGCGGCCCGCGACGCAGCCTCGGCCAGCGTTAAACCGGTGATGGAGTTCGTCAGGGCCGGGCAGCTGATAGTGAGGCAGGGCGAGACCCTGACCGAGAGCCAGCTGTCCATCCTGCACGCCACCGGTCTTTACGACGCGCGTGCGGACGAGTTCCGCCAGCTGGCCTGGCTCATCGCCGGCTGCCTGCTGCTCGGCGGTTTCATGGCGCTGGGCCTGATGCTGGTGTGGCGCCGACTGGCCCCGCACGTCAGCATGCGCCAGTTCGTGTTCCTGGCCGGGATCACGTTCGCGCTGCTGATCGGGCAGCGTTACGCGCTGAACATCTCGCAGAGCTTCCTGTTCATATTGCTCTTGCCGCTGCTCACGTCGATCCTCATCTCAGAGACGGTGGCGGTTCTGTGGGCCACATGGAGCGCGGTGCTGCTGGCACTTTTGGTGCCGGCCGGACCTGAGTTCGCGCTGGTGACTGCCCTGGTGGGCTCACTGGCGGTGGTGAAGTTCGCACCCGAGGGGCGTAACCGC
>CAZBBU010000258.1:0-3210 GCA_964489965.1 uncultured bacterium | reverse complement strand
CGGGGCTTTGAGGCGGCCGTCCCGCACCATACGGTTGAAGAGAAGGCCGGCGCGGTCACGTTCGCGGTAGCCGAGCCAGCAGATGCGGGCGGGCAGGCCCTGGAACGCGATTTGCTCGCCGGCCCAGCCGAGCCACTGCTGGAGCCGTTCGTCCTCGGGGAACAACTCCAGGAGTGCCCGGTCCGTGGCGTATATGTCTTCCGGGTCGCCGGACAGTGCCACCCAGCGGAAGGGACCGCGCCCTTCACAGAAGGAGTCCCGGATGAAGGCGGGGACGAACCCCGGGTAGTCAAACGCGTCATCGACCCCTGCGAGCTTCGCCTGCGCCCGCAGGTTGTTGCCGTAGTCAAAGGCGATGCTGCCCCGTTTCTGCAGCTCGACGATGGCGCGGACGTGTGCGGCCATGGCCTGACGCACGCGCTTCAGGTACTGATCAGGATCGCTGCTTCGCAAGGCGTCGGCGTCCTCATCGGCATCCAACGTGGGGATGTAGCCCCACATCGGGTCATGCGCGCTCGTCTGGTCCGTGACGAGTTCAGGCGTGAAGCCGATGCTTACCAGTTCCGGCAGCAGCTCTGCGACGTTGCCCAGTACACCGATGGACACGGCCTCGCGGGCAGCCTTTGCCTCCTCGGCCCGCCGCAGCGCGGTCGGCAGGTCGGGCGCTACCTCGTCAAGGTAGCGGGTCTCGAGCCGGCGTTCGATCCGCTGACGGTCGATCTCGATGCAGATGGCCACGCCGCCGGCCAGTTTCACGGCCAGCGGCTGGGCTCCGCCCATGCCGCCCAGGCCGGCGGTGACGGTGATGGTGCCGGCCAGCGTTCCGCCAAAGTGCTTGTGGGCGGCTGATGCGAACGTTTCATAGGTGCCCTGCAGGATGCCCTGGGTTCCGATGTAAATCCAGGAGCCGGCGGTCATCTGCCCGTACATCATCAGGCCGGCCCGGTCCAATCTGTCGAACTCGTCCCAGTTTGCCCAGTTGGGCACGAGGTTGCTGTTGGCCAGCAGCACCCTCGGCGCCATTGGCTGGGTGCGCAACACGGCCACCGGCTTGCCTGACTGGATCAGCAGCGTCTCGTCATTCTCCAGGCGATCGAGCGTCTCCACGATCCTGGCCAGGGCAGCCCAGTTGCGTGCGGCCTTGCCGCGCCCTCCATAGACGATCAGCTCCCCGGGTTTCTCCGCCACCTCAGGATCCAGGTTGTTCAGCAGCATCCGCTTGGCCGCCTCCTGGATCCAGCCCCTGGCGGTCCGCTCAGGACCGCGTGGGGCGCGCAGTACGGCTCCCTCGACGATATTCATGGCTTCCACCTCTTTGACTTCCAGCCTAAGCATTCGTGCAGCCTGCGGCAAGGCGTGGCTAGGCTCGCTGTGAAGCCCGGAAGCTAAGTGGTTTCCACTGCGGAACGAGGACCGGGCCCGCTGACGTCCTGACTCAGGTGCAGCTGACTCCGTCAATCACGGGCGGACCGTTGGCCACACCCTTGATGTCGAGGTCTGCGTTGTTGCTGAACGTCAGGCTTGCTTCATCCAGGTGCACGAAGTCCGCGTAGTCATCGTCCACTGAAACTCCGCTGCTGGCGGAGTTGCGGAAGGTGGTGTTGCGGATATCCGAGCAGTGGCTGGGAAAGCCCACGTTGGAGAATGTCACTATCGCGTCCTGGATCAGACCATCCGGCTGGCCACCGTCGGCGAACACCACGTGATCGGCCAGCATCACACCGCCGGCCATCCAGATGCCCTCCCAGCTGCCTTGAGCACCCAGTTCGGAGGAGAAGACGATCTCGTTGCCCTCTTCACCGGCAAGTGCCAGGACGCTGCCGTATTCCACGAGCAAGGAAACATCACCCGGACCCATGACGAAGTGGGTACCCGCCTCAACCTGAACAATCACGTTCGCATCCAGCCAGAGCGCCGAAGTGCCATACGTGAAGTCGTCCTGCCTCAGGTAGTAGGGAACGTCAAGCGGCTTCCACAACTGAACCCCGCCCGTCACGTCCATCACCTGGCTGTCAAGGTAGACGTACTGCAGGCCGTTGGCTGCGCTGCTTCCATCTTCCCAGCTCACGCTGTTGCCGGAGTAGTCTGTGGTTTCGTCAAGCCTGCCCATGTTGTTCGGCGACACACGCAGGCCGTACTCCCGGTGTCCAGCCAGCACGTTGTTGCTGAAGTCACCCAGCTGAAACCGGGTGGCGTCGATGCCACTGGTGTAAGAACCGATGATGCGGCTGTTGGTGATGTTGACCGCCTCACCGCCCTTGTTCACGCCGCCGATGCCGGCACGGCAGACGTGGCTGCCGTGTGCCCACACGCCGCCAGCCCAGTAGATTTCGACGTGATCAAACGTCGACTCGTAGTGGGAGCCACTGAAACAGAGGCCATACCAGGCACCCGGGACCGCTTGCTGCCCGATGAAACGGATGGGAGACTCCGCGGTTCCGACCGCCACAATCCGGCCGCCGTCCTCGATGTCCAGCTTGGCTTCCTTGGCCGCCACGATGGTGGTTCCCGGCTCGATGTTCAGTTGGGCGGACAGGCTGATCCTGCCGACCAAATAATAGTCACAGTCACTTGCCGAGTTCACCCAGGTTTCACTCACGGCGATGTGGTCGCTGATGGTGACCGCGCAGGTGGCGGGCTCGGGCTCCTGCGGATCAGGGTCCGTGGGATCGGGGGTTGGGGTCACCTCGGTCACGTTGCCGCAGGCTGCCAGCAACAAGGCGGAAAGTGTCAGGGCCGATAGGAAGCGCCAGTTTCGCATACCGGAGAGGCTAACCACGCAGGTCCGGCCCTGACTGTGGGGGCGGAGACTGTCCGAATGTCGTCCGCCTGCTACACCATCTGTGTCGCCACACAGACTGGTGCGCTGCGCATTCAGGCAAACGTGCCTGGCAGCAGCTGAGCTCCGGCAGCTGTTCGGGCCGCTCGATCTCCGGGTCGAAGCGTCATCCCGGCCTCAACAGCCGGGTGGTGATCATCAGGGTGTCCCGGCCATCATCCCGCGTAACAGCTCCAGGACAAGCTCCGGCTGGAAGTAATGCACGTAGTGCGGGCTGCCTGCGGCGATTTCGAAGCGCGAGTCCACGGACAGTTCCGCGTGTTCCCGCTGCATCTCCCGCCAGATCTCCTCGGCCTTGTCCAGGTCCGCCTGGTCGATGCCCAGTGCGTCGAGCATCTCGGGTGGCAGGCTGACGCCCTCGTCACGGGCGA
>CAZBBU010000257.1:0-3211 GCA_964489965.1 uncultured bacterium | reverse complement strand
TGTAAGCACTTGAAATCGGGTACGCCGTGAATATGCCCCTGCAGGAACGACCGCATGGTCCTCAGACCGGTGCCGCTGGGGGCGCTCAGTCTGGCGCCACCACGCTCCACCGTGAGTCTCAGGTTGCGATAGCGGGGGTGACGCCTGAGGGTCACCGGCAGCGTGCGGCCGGAAGGCAACTCAACTGTCAGGAACGTGGGCAGCGGGGCGGGCATCACCGCTCATGCTACCGCTGCCCGACAGTTCAGTCGGTC
Organism: uncultured bacterium; assembly: GCA_964489965.1. Lineage (GTDB taxonomy): Bacteria > Deinococcota > Deinococci > Deinococcales > Trueperaceae > CALDPK01. The sequence continues at coordinate 2,957 of CAZBBU010000257.1, read as the reverse complement.
ACCGTGAAGGGTTCACTGGCCACTGAGATGCCGAAGGGCACCGGCATAACAGGCGGGTCCGTCATGACCAGGTTGGAAGCTGTCACCTCGAGCAGCAGCTCCTGTCCGGCTGCCAGATCCAACAGCCCGCTGAACCCGTACTCTGTGGCGGCAGTGGAAACGTAGTCGGAGACGGGCGTGAAGTCTGCGTTGTCAAGCAATACGACCTGCGTCCTGGCACCTGCCACCGGAGGGCTCCAGCCCGCCGTGACGCTGCCTGCTGCGGCGTCAGTCGCCGTGATTGTCAGCTCACTGGCCAACGGGAGGCGGAAGTCGTCATCGCTGAACACGATGCTGTGTGTCCATTCGCTTCCTGCCGCGTCCGTAACGGTGAGCGTGTAACGGCCGGGCAGTGGCGGCAGTGCGTACAGGTACTCGATGATGTAGCCGGCCTCGAGGTGTTCCACGGATGCCACGGCCGGATGGGCGCCTGCGGCCCAGCCGGGCGGACCCTGGAAGGAGAGGTCGAGCGGCACGGGCACGTCCGCGGGCAGGTCGAAGTAGACCAGGAAAGCGGTACCGGCGACCTCGTCACCATCCCAGCGGTTCATGGTTCCCACCTGCAGCGTAACGCCGTCGTTCAGGAACACGGATTCAGCTGCCTGTTCCCACTGGAGCTGTTCATCCAGCCAGACACCGACGCGGAACTCGTGTTCATCGGCGCGAGTGACGGTCGCCAGGGCGCTGCGTCCAGCGTGGTCGATCTCCGCAGTGGCCGGTGCCCAGTTGCTCCAGTCACCCCCGGCGGAACGGCTGCGTACTTCCAGTTCGAACTCGCCTGAGGTCCCCGGGTAAGTCCAGTACACCTGCGCGTAATGGGGTCCTGCCACGGCGCGGACATCGCTCACCTTGGCGGGTGGGCTTGGCTGCGAGCAGGCGGCGAGCAAGAGCAGGCAGGCCGGCAGCAGCAGGCGGAAAGGTTTCAATGACAGACTGCGCATCATGGCACCTCGGTTTCAGATTCCTGAGTATCACCGCTCGTGGCCTGCGCGGCAGTGACGACCGTACCGCCCCCGACGGTCAGCGGCCGGCCACCCAGCGTGCCGGTCAGTGCCAGGAAGGGGACCACGAGCAGCAGGCACAGCAGCGGCACGTACCAGTCGCCGCTCAGGTCCAGCAGCCAGCCCATCAGCAGCGGGCCGATGGCGGCCAGCAGGTAACCGAGTGCCTGGGCCATGCCGGAGAGCCGGGCGGCCTGACTGGCGTCACGCGACCGCAGTACCAGCAGGGTGAGTGCCAGGGAGAAGGACAGTCCGCTGGCCAGGCCGGCCAGAGTCACCCACAGGTACATCCCGGCGGGCGGCCCGAACAGGAGACCGCCGATACCGAGGACCCACAGCGAGGCTCCGGCCAGGGCGATGGCACCCTGCTGCCGTTGCCGGGCGGCCAGCAACGGCCCGGCCAGCGAGCCGGCCACGCTGACAAGGTTGAACACGGAGAAACCCAGGCCGGCCGTGACCGCGGGCAGTCCACCGTCAGCCAGGATGGTGGGCAGCCAGGCGGTGAAGGCGTAGAAGAGCAGTGACTGCAGCCCCAGGTAGAGGGAGACCTGCCAGGCGAGCGGGTCACGCAGCAGCCGGTCCGCAGCTGCCGTTCCCGCCGCCCGTTCGCGCTTGCCCGCGCGGGGCGTGCGCCGTCTCAGCACCTGCAGCAGCGCCACGGCGGCTGCCGGTACCACAAGCCACACCAGCAGTGTCCATCGCAGGTTGCCCGAGAACGCCTGCAGAAGCGGAACGGTCAGCAGGGCTGCCAGCGTGGGTCCGAGCGCCATCGAGACGGAGTACACGCTCATGAGCGGGCCAGCCAGGTGCGACCAGTCGCGTTTCACCAGCCCGGGCAGAAGCACGTTGTTGATGGCGATGGCGGCACCCAGGATGACCGTGCCGGCGAACAGTCCGGGCGGGCCGCCCTGCGCGCGGACGATCATGCCGGCGCCGGTGGTCAACAGCATCGCGAGGATGGTGCGTTCGATGCCGAAGCGCTGTTCGAGGCGTGGCGCGAGCAGCGCCAGGAGGCCGAAGCACAGCACCGGCAGGGTGGTGAGCAGGCTGGCGGCCACGCTGCCGAGCCCGTACGCCTTCTGCAGCTGCGGCAGGATGGGCGAGACGCTGACTATGGGAACCCGCATGGCCAGGCCGATGACCAGCACGGTAACGGCGGCCAGGAGCAGGTTGCGGTTGCGGCTGGCTGGTTCGTCCACTGCAGCGAACTGTATCTCATGCAGTGCAGGAACAGCACAGGCGCCTTCCGCTCTGCTACAATCCAAAGGTTGCCGCGCCGTCCTGGCGCATGGCGAACCGGTAAAAATAGCGTTGATTACCCGTAGGAGCCTGTCTGGAGTCTGGTCAGTAGCGCGGTAAGACGCCCTGACCGGTAAATCTCAAGGCAAGCAGCCTTCTGCTGACGGCTGCGCCCTACCGTCCGGGAAGATCCCGGCGGCATCCTAAAAGGGGATCTGAATGTTCACTGACTTCGCGCTCGATGAGCGCATAATCGCTGCGCTTGCAGCCAAAGGTATTACTGAACCCACACCGGTCCAGCGGGAGGCCATCCCGGCAGCCCTGGAGGGCCGTGACATCATCGGCCAGGCCCGTACCGGCACCGGCAAGACGCTGGCCTTCGGCCTGCCCATCGCGCAGCGTCTCGAGTCGGAAGGTGAGCGCGGCCGCGCGCCGCGCGCCCTGGTGCTTACGCCCACCCGTGAACTGGCCATCCAGGTCTCGGGGGAGCTCGAATCGATCGCCCGTCACCTGCGGGTCACCACCATCTACGGCGGCACCGGCTACGGGCGCCAGGCGCGCGATCTCCAGTCGGGTGTTGACGTGGTGGTGGCCACGCCCGGGCGCGCGCTGGACTATATGCGTCAGGGAATCCTGGACCTGTCCGCCATCCGGATGGTCGTACTCGATGAAGCCGAC
>CAZBBU010000256.1:0-3234 GCA_964489965.1 uncultured bacterium | reverse complement strand
GAACAACCGGTAATCACGCAGGTCGCCTGCTGAATCGCCCGGGTCGTTCCAGTTATGTGCGCCTCCGCCGGCCGGCAGTCCCGCCGGGTAGACGATTATGGCATCGCCGGCACTGGCATCAAGCCGCATGTAGCTCTGTACCTGCGCGTTGCTGTTGGTCCGCCCATGGAAAGCAACAACGAGCGGATGCGCCCTGCCGTCGCCCAGTGTGGCCGGCAGGTGCGTCAGCAACGACCGGGTTCGACCATCAACCAGCAGCGAGGATGGTGCCGGCGGCACACTGCCCGGTGCGCAGCTACCGACCTGCGGATCGGGGCTCGGCATGGGCAACGGTTCCTGCCAGCTGGGTACAGGGCGGGACTCGGCTAGCGGTTCAGTTACCGGCTCCGGATCAGGTCGCGCAACTGGTGCGGAAAGCGGATCGTCCCCTGCCTTGAGCATTGTGCGATACAGGATGCTGGCGGCCACCTCACGGGTCACGAAGTCAGGAGGCCGGTACTCAAGTACGGTCACGATGCCCGATTCGGCAGCGAACTCCACGTAAGGCAGGTACCAGGTGTCTTCCCCGTCAGCGATCTGAAAACCGAAGGCCAGCAGCACCATCTTCAGGCCTTCAGCGTAGGTCACGGTGTTGTGCGGCCGGCTGTCCTGGGGCTCGCCTCCGATCAACCCAAGTCCCAGGCCCTGACACATCGGTGTGGCGAACCAGACGTCCTGTTGAAATGACGCCAGGCACTGTCCGCCAACCGCCGCTTGGTCATGTCCGGCTGCGCGCAGTACCATCGCCAGGAACTCCGCCCTTGTCATCGCCTGACCCGGCCGGAAAGTGCCATCCGGGAAACCGCTGATAAGCCCCCGGGAGTGCAGCAGGGTGATCGCCTCACGATGCCGGCTGTCCTGGATATCACTGAACGGTCGTGTGTCTGCCTGGGCGTAGACCAGCGTAGCCAGGATCAGCAGCGTCAACAGGCTGATCGATCTCACCGTTTCCCCGTCCCCCTGGCGGCCGGATGTGTGGCTTCACGCGTCTCCGGCTTCTCCCGACCGCCGGCCGTACCGGCCAACACTCCCACGATAAGCACCAGGCCACCGATAAGTGTCAGGATCGTGGGCACCTGACCGAGCCACACCCACGCTATGAAGGTGGAGATCACCGGTTGTGCGTACAGGAAGAGCGCAACGCGGCTGGCCGGGGCCCGCGAAAGCGCCAGGTTCCACAGCAGGTAACCGACGAATGAGGGCGCCACCCCCAACCACAGCAACGAGGTCAGCTGCGCAGTACTGGCGCTCAGCAACTTCGAAGGCAGGTCCAGCCCGAAAGGCACCAAAACCACCGTGCCGGCCATGATGCTCACGGCCGTGAAATCCAGCGACGGCACCACCTTCAGGAGTGGCTTCTGAAACACGAAGTACACGCTCGTGCAGATGACCGCCCCGAAGACCAGCAAGGCCATCGGTTCAAACCTGATCTCGGCCCCGGCGCCCAGGGAGACCGTTACGGCTCCGACGAACGCCAGCAACAGGCTGAACAGCATGCGCCGGTCGATGCCCTCGCCAAGGCGCCAGGATGCCAGTGCGGCCGTGACGGATGGTGACAGGGCGATAAGCACGCTGGCGGCTCCCGCGGAGACCTGCGTCATGCCGTAACCAAGCAGCAACTGGTAAGCGGCGATACCGATTGCGCCCAGCAGCAGGATCCTCAGCAGATAGCGGCGCGGAGGCAGCTCAATGAAGCCCAGAAGCATGAGAATCAGGAAGCAGACGGAGGCGATCAGGAAACGGCCCAGGCTCAGTTCACCGGGAGTGAAATGCTCCAGGCCGAATGAGATGGCCGGGAAAGCACTCGACCAGGTGATGATGGTTCCAAGCACCATCAACAGACTCGCGGCATTCAACTGAGCTGACTGTTCCTGCTCGGCTGGCACACTGTGAAGTATTACCTGCCGGGGGGCGTATGTCGGGTCAGCCCGGCACTTGTGCACAGTTGGTAGGCTGTTGCATGCACGGTTTGCAGCAACTGCCATTGCACATAACAGGAATACTGGGCAATCGCGACATCGTAAACTCGTACTTCCTGGTTGCGGGCGGAGAAGCCCTGCTTGTGGACACGGGCCGCGATGCAGAAACTGACGCGGGCCTTATCTTGGACAAATGGCGTGAACTCGGTGAGCCGCGCATGAAAGGCATCGTACTCACACACGCCCATCCCGATCACATGGGCGCCGCCGCACTGCTCCGCGAGCGCTGGCACGTGCCCGTGGCCCTGCATCCCGCAGAGCGGATCATCCTGGAGAAGCTCGGCAGCCCGCTTGAAGTTGACATCGAACTGCACGACGGTCAGGAGCTCGATACCCCTCTGGGCAGCGCCACCGTTCTGCACACACCCGGTCACAGCCCGGGCCACGTTTGCCTGTACTTCGAAGGCAGCGGTCTGCTCATCTCCGGCGACCAGGTGCTGACCAACGGTACCGTTTACGTTGGCGAACCCTTCGGTGACATGACCCGATACCTCAAGTCGATGCAGCGCCTGCTGGAGTTGCGCTTCGACCAGCTTGCTCCCGGTCACGGACCCGTCATCAGCAACGGCTGGCGGCACGTGCTGGAGATGCACGAATACCGCCTGCGGCGTGAAGGGGAAATCCTGATGGGCCTGAGGACCGGCCCACGGAGCAGCCTTGACATCGCCCGGCTTCTCTACAGTGGCCGCAACGTACCAGATGAAGTCCTGGCCTTCGGATCCAGACAGACCGAGTGCCACCTGCTGCACCTGGAAAGTAAAGGCGTCGTTGTTCGCGACGAGGCTGACGCCAGCCGCTGGACTCTCAAGAACTGACCCCTGGCATAACGATCAGGCAGCGCCGCCAGTTGCGGTTCGGGCACGCATGCGCAGCACCACGAGCAGCAGCGGTAGCGACAGCACGGCACCGACGACTCCCATGAGCGTGTAACCACCGAGCGCCATGATGAAACCGCCACCCAGGGTGGCTGTGGCCGCGGCCCCACCCACCAACAGGTCGTTCAGGCCCTGCATGCGGCCCTTCTCGGCCGGCGTCAGAGCGTCCGCCAGCATCGCCGAGCCGGCCACGTAGCAGAAGTTCCAGCCTATTCCCAGCAGGAACAGTGCGACAGACAGCGGGAACAGCTGCGGTGAGAGCGGCGCCATGATGCATGACAGCAGCAGAATCGCTCCACCGTAGCCGAGCATCAGCCGGCGCCCGTACTTGTCGGTCAGCC
>CAZBBU010000255.1:0-3253 GCA_964489965.1 uncultured bacterium | reverse complement strand
TCGTCATTGACCGCCGGGACGCCCTCAGTGAGTGCCTGGGTGTACACGAACGCCTCGCGCCCGTCGGGCAGGCGGACCAGGCTGAAGTCGCCGTGGCCGTCTGAGAGAACTCGCAGGCGCTCGCCCCATGACAGTTCCAGCAGCTTCCGGGATTGCACCCGGGGTCCGGCGTAGGCGTGCGCGCGCAGGTTGACGACCGTGTGCGTGGTGGCGTAGTCGCCGGACACCAGGGATTCCGAGGGCAGCCAGCCGAGGTAATCGTCACTGAGGGTGCGCACCAGCGCCCAGCCGGGTTGCTCGCTCAGTTTCTCCAGCTGGTCACCCAGCAACACCTCGTTGAGCTGGCTGGCGGCAGGCAGCGGCGCGCCCAGCAACGATTCGCGCCGGGCAGCCACCACCGGTTGCGGCACCGCGAACCTCACCGCGGGGCTCAGGCCCAGCTCCTCGGCGATGTCGTTCACGACAGCAGCGAAGCGCGGCTCCGCCAGGCCGGTCAGAAGCTCAGCGGATTCATGCAGCTGCAGCAGGTCGTGCCGGGAGTCCAGCCCGAGCGGCGCCAGCAGTTCGGCGAGGCTGCTCATGCCGCACCCTGCAGGAAACGGCGGAACAGCAGCGCGTTGACCCGTGAGATGGCCCGCAGACCGGGGTTGTCCGGCCAGAAGCGGCTGTCCTTGCTGCCTGAGGTCATCACTGCCATCACGTACTCCTTACCTTCCAGGCCGATCACGGCCACTTCGTTGCGCACGCCCACTATGGAGCCACTCTTCGAGGCGATCTGCACGCCGGGTTCGTCCGTAAACGGGTCGAAATCCAGCTCCCGGCCGAGGGCGTCCCGGTAGTGCTGCTGACTCAGGATGGCGCGGGCGTCTTCCGTGGCCTGGGCGTTCAGCAGCTCGCCGGTCCACAGACTGGCCATGCAGCGGGCCAGGTCCTGCGGTGTCGTGTGGGAACTGACCCGCCGGCCCGGCATCATCAGTTTGCCGACCAGGTTGGTGCCGGCGAAGCCCTTCTCACGAATCCAGTCGTTGATGAACTCCACGCCCAGGCAGTCGATCAGCAGGTTGGTTGCTGTGTTGTCACTGACGATGATCATGAGCGTGGCCAGGTCACGCACGGCCCAGCTGCGGCCGGGCGTCAGACTGTTCAGAACGCCGCTGCCACCCACCTGGTCTTCAGCGGTCATGGTCAGGCTGCCTTCCAGGCCGCGTGAGTCAAGCAGAGCGGCCAGGATGTAGAGCTTGATGGTGCTGGCAGCCGGGACCGGCCTGTCGGCTGCAGCCATGACGGCAGCAGCAGGATCGGACAGCGGCCAGGCGGCCAGGCCGATGGTCAGGTCGAACTGTTTCTCCAGTGCAGGGATGTCCATGTCAGCGCATCCTCGGGTCGAGCGCGTCGCGCAGCTGGTCGCCCAGGAAGTTGAAGGCGATCACCACGATGGCTATGGCCAGGCCCGGGAACACGCTCATCCACCAGGCGGTGGTGAGGTATGACTGCCCGTCGGCGATCATCTGGCCCCAGCTCGGCGTGGGCGGCTGCACGCCCAGGCCCAGGAACGAGAGGGTGGCTTCACCGATGATGGCGCCGCCCACGCCTATCGAGTAGATGACGATCAGACTGGGCAGCGTGCCCGGCAGGATGTGACGGAAGATCACGCTGGCGCTGCGCGCGCCGGCTGCCCGCGCGCCCTCCACGAACTCGGATTCCCGCAGTGACAGGGTCTGGCCCCGGACGATCCTGGCCACGGAAGCCCAGCCCACTATGCCCAGGGCTATGTAGGCCGTGAGCAGGCCCGCGCCGAGCGTCACGGACAGCACGATTATGAACAGCAGGCTGGGGAACGCCTGCAGGATCTCCATGAAGCGGCTGATCAGCGTGTCAACCCAGCCGCCGAAGTAGCCCGCCATCAGGCCGAAGGTGACGCCCAGGACCAGTGACAGCAGCTGCGAACCGAACCCCACCATCAGCGAGATGCGGGTGCCGAATATCAGGCGGGACAGCACGTCGCGTCCGGCCCGGTCGGTGCCCAGCGGATGCTCCACGCTTGGTGGCGTGCTGCGGAAGCCGACGCTCCGGTCCGGCGTGGCGGGATCCCAGGGTGTCAGGTAAGGCGCGAATATCGCCACCAGAACCATCAGGACTATCACCAGCATCGCGATGACCGCCCCCGGGTCGCGCAGCAGGCGACGCCGGGCTATGGCCCAGGTGGAGACCCCGCGCTTGCTGGTGGTCACTTGTTCATTCATAGCGGATCCTCGGGTCGATGGCGGCGTAGAGCAGGTCAACCAGCAGGTTGGCCACGATGAACAGCACGGCCGTGTAGATGACCAGCGGCAGCATCACGGGCAGGTCGCGGTCGAGCAGCGATACCAGCCCGTAGCGGCCCATCCCGGGGATGTTGAATACGAACTCGGTCAGATAGGCGCCGTCGATGAAGGAGGCCAGGTCCAGGCCGATCACGGTGATGACGGGAATCATCACGTTGCGGATGGCGTGCTTCCAGGTGACGATCCGTTCGCTCAGGCCCTTGGCCCGGGCGGTGCGGATGTAGTCCTGGCGGATGGTCTCCAGCATGGCGGAGCGGGTGATGCGGGCTATGAAGGCTGCGGCGCGCGTGCCCAGCACGAAGGCGGGCAGCAGGTAGTACTTGATGCTGCCGTCACCCAGGCCGGTCTGCGGCACCCAGCGCCATTCGAATATGACCAGCAGGATCATTATCAGCGCGTACCAGAACACCGGCAGGCTGATGCCGGTCAGCGTCAGGAACATGGCGATGCGGTCTATCAGGCTGTTCTGCCTGACCGCAGAGATTATGCCCACCGTCACGCCGATGACGGTGGCGAACACCATCGCCAGGAGCGCCAGTTTGATCGTTACGGGCAGGCGGTTGCTGAACTCGCGGATGACCGGCTCGCGCGTGATTATGGAGCGCCCCAGGTCACCGGTCGCGATGTTGCCCATCATGGTGAGGTACTGGCGCCAGGCGGGCTGGTCCAGGCCCATGTTGCGCCTCACTTCGGCAACGGTCTCAGGGCTGGCGCGCTGGCCCAGCAGTTGCTGCACGGGGTCACCGGGCACCATGATCATGAGGAAGAAAGTGATGATGCTGACGCCGATTATGACGGGAACTGCCTGTAACAGGCGCCGGATTACGTAGGCAAACATCGGGGGCCAGAGCTGCAAATGCGGCAGGCCGGGAGCTGCCACCTGGGCAATTCCCGGCCTGCGCGGTTCAGCAACTCAGTCGGCCTTCTCC
>CAZBBU010000254.1:0-3256 GCA_964489965.1 uncultured bacterium | reverse complement strand
TGTCGGGCGCATCCGGCACCAGCGCCGTGTTGACAATGAGTGCCGGACCTTCCAGTGTCAGCGGCAGCCCCAGCAGCTCACTGCCGTACGTGAAGGCAGTTGATGCCTCTGCCGGCAGGTCCGCTAAGTATTCGGCCGTAGCATAGTCACTCACGTCAGCCAGCAGCCCCAGGTCCACCAGCTCGGCCAGCTCATCATGTGGGATACCGACCAGCAGATCGGCAACGCGAGTTCCTTCCTCGGCCACAACCGCGTTCTTGCGCAGTTCGCCGAGCGTGTATCGCTCGATGTTCACGGTGTGGCCGGTTGCGTCTGCAAAGCTGCCCAGCTGACGCTCGAGCCAGTCGAGTGAAGGGCCGGAGTACTGGGTCCACACGAGGATGTCAGGTTGAGAGCCAGGCTGATCCGTCTGTGGCGGACTGGCTGCATTAATCGTGGCCATGGTCAGCTGCAGGAAAATTAGCAGCAGCAGTAGTCTCATTGAAGTCAGTCTACCGGACAGGCTGCCGCTCCGGCAGTTCAGTGACCAGGGACAGTTGACCAGCCGCATCCTCATGAATGATCCGGTGCAGCTTGAGCAGGTTCAGGCCGGCGAGCAGCACAGGGACACGGTCCGTCAGACCGAGACGAGCTGGCAACTGGTCGAACCGACAAGGCAGCTGACCGGCAATCTGGTGGGCCAGCTCCAGAAGTTCTGCACCCAGCGACTGCAGAGGCACGGCATCTGCGTTTGCTGCGGGTATGACCCCGATGAGGGCGCTGCTGCCGCGGAAGACACGCACACCCTCGAAATCCAGCAACTGCAGGCCGCCTGCAGTGCCCGGATCACCCGGCCGTCCCGGCATCACCCAGACTTGACGGTCAAGTTCGATCGCGGCCTCGGCGGTGATGGTTGTGCCGGAGCCCACGCCTGCCTCCAGGATGACAACGTGTGACGCCAGTGCGGCTATAAGGCGGTTACGGTCCGTGAACGACCAGGGCTTGACCTGTGTGCCTGGTGGGTACTCGCTGAGCACGGCGCCTGTTTCCGTGATCCTGCGGCCCAGATCGGAATTGGCTCGCGGCGTGAACTCATCAACACCTGATGCCAGCACTGCCACCGTGTAACCATCGGCCTCCAGAGCACCCTCGTGCACCGCAGCATCGGTGCCCAGGGCCAGGCCTGACACGATGGTCAGACCCGCAGCCGCGAGTTCAGCAGCACTCCTGCGGGCAAAGCGCAGTCCCAGCTGCGAGGGCGACCGGGAGCCAACCATCGCCACGGAGCGCTCCCAGGCGTGCAGCAGCGAGGCGTCACCACGCACGTACAGCAGCAGCGGAGGGTGCTCAAGGTCAAGCAGGCGCTCCGGGTACTCCGGTGTACCGCGGAAGAGCAGTGTGGCACCTACCTTCTCAACCTGGTGCAGGACCTTGCGGGCACGCTCTGCGGCCGCACCGCTGCGCAGGTCAGCCAGCGATTCCGGCCGGTCGTGCCAGCCGGGCAGATCTGCAGTCTCAGCAGCCAGCAAGAGACGCGTAACCTGCCCGTTACCTCTTTCCCGCAAGAGGCTGCGCGCGGTTTCTTCCCGCACGGCCCGGCCAAGTCGGCGTACCTGAGCAAGCAGCAGCAGGGCAGATTGCAAGTCGTTCATTCGGGCACCTTAGCGCCGGAACCTTCGGAACGGCTGCCCTGCGGCCATTCCTGCCGTGAAGGCCAGGGCAATTGCCGAGATTACAGGCTCAATCGAGCTTCCAGCGACTACCCTCTACTGAGTCTTCGATGACGATGCCAAGTTCCTTCAGGCGGTCACGAATCCTGTCGGATGACTCAAAATCGCGGTTCAGCCTGGCGACCCTGCGCTGTTCCATCAGCAGGTCCAGCACGCCGCTGAGCATCTCCGGATCGCCCATGCCGCGAGCGGACGGTGTACCCTCCGCCAGGCCCAGAACGTCGTCCAGCGTGTCGGCGTACAGCGCGTGGGCAGCCTCCAGGTAGCTGCTGTCCGCCGAACCATCGGCAAGTTTTCGGTTCAGGTCCCTGGTGGCATCGAAAAGCGCAGCCAGGGCCTGAGGCGTGTTCAGGTCGTCGTTCATGGCATCGCGGAACCGCTCCCTGAACACGTCGATCTCGGGATGACGCGCCTGCGGATCCAGTGAGCCAGCGCGGGACTGAAACTCCCGGTAAGCCTCCTGCAGCCTCCGCAAGCCAGCCTGGGCTGATTCGAGACCCTCGCTGCTGAAGTCGACCACGCTACGGTAGTGTGCGCGCAACAGGTAGAAACGGATCACGATAGGGGAGTACTTGTCGAACAGCTCCGACAGTGTCACCGAGTGATTCCGGGATTTGGCCATCTTCTCGCCGTCAAGCGTGATCATGTTGAAGTGCATCCAGTAGCGAGCGAACGGCATGCCGGCACCTTGCGCCTGGGCCAGTTCGGCCTCATGGTGGGGGAACACCAGGTCGAGCCCACCGCCATGGATGTCAAACTCCTCACCCAGGTACTTGACGCTCATCGCGGTGCACTCGATGTGCCAGCCCGGGTAACCGCGACCCCAGGGGCTGGGCCACTGCATGATGTGCCCACCCTCGGCACGCTTCCACAATGCGAAGTCACGCGGGTCGCGCTTCTCGCTTCTTACGGCCACACGAGCGCCTGCCTCCTGCTCGCTGGAATCACGCCCGGACAGTTTTCCGTACTCGGACCAGGCACCGACATCGAAGTAGACGCTGCCACTGACCTCGTAGGCCAGCCCACGGGCCATGAGCTCCTGGATGAGCTCGATCTGCTCCGTGATGTGTCCGCTGGCACGCGGAGTGACGTCAGGCCGCTGCACGTTGAGAGCGTCCATGGCGTCCTGGTACACCCAGAAGTACTTGTCCGCAAGTTCCATTGGTTCCAGACGTTCGATGGCGGCACGCTTGACCAGCTTGTCCTCGCCTTCGTCCGCGTCATCGACCAGGTGCCCCACGTCAGTGATGTTGGAGACAAGCCTCACGTGCAGGCCCTGCTTGCGCAGCCAGCGGCGCAGCACGTCAAATAGTACGGGGGCACGTGCGTGGCCCAGGTGTGGCTCCGAGTAGACCGTGGGTCCGCAGTAGTAAATGCCCACGTGACCCGGTACCACCGGAACGAACTCCTCCTTGGACCTGCTCAACGTGTTGTAAAGCTGCAGAGCCATTTTCCTCCGTTCAGGCTAAAAGGCTATCACGCAGTCAGCGGGATCCGTGCACTCTCATTGCAGGTGTCACAATGCCATCAATGGACTACCTGACCGT
>CAZBBU010000253.1:0-3265 GCA_964489965.1 uncultured bacterium | reverse complement strand
GGAAAGCCGCTTGCAGGCGGGACTCTACTTCGCGGGCGAGATCCTGGACATCGACGGCATCACCGGCGGCTTCAACTTCCAGAGCGCCTGGACCACAGGTTGGCTGGCCGGCAACGCCATGGCCGGACCGCTCGGCTCCTAGCCGAGCAGGTGTTCGAGCACCCGGATCACGCCGTTCTCACTGTTGGCCGGTGCCAGGTAGCGGGCCGCAGCGATGATGTCCGGGTGGGCGTTGGCCATGGCGAATGACCAGTCCGCCGCCTGCAGCAACTCCAGGTCGTTGAGGTAATCGCCGAACGCGGCCGTCTGTGCCGGAGAGACGCCAAGCGCCTCCTGCAGCGCGCGCAGTGCACGTCCCTTGTCAGCGTAGGGGGTCATGATGTCAACCCAATGCTTGCCTGACACCACCACCTGGTGGCTGGAAGCAACTTCGGCGAGCAGCGTATCCGCGGTGGTGGCTGAGTCATCAAAGTCAAAGATGGCCAGTTTCAGAATGTCGTCAACCACCGCCGTCAGGTCACCGACCAGTTCCAGCTCCGCGTAGTACTTGCGGGCCTCCGACACGAAATCCTGTGTGGTCCGTTCTATGTAGGCGCTGTTCATGCCGCAGACCACCAGGCCCAGGTCGCGGTCGGATTCACGCACCAGGTTGATGACGTCCAGCACCACCTGCGCCCCCAGGCTGTCACTGGATATGACCTGCCCCCGGTTCACGACCAGGTTGCCGTTCTCGGCGATGAAGGCCATGGTCTCCCTGTTCAGCGGGAACATCCGTGCCAGCGTGGCGAACTGCCGGCCGCTCGCGGGCACGAAGGTGATGCCGCGCTCAGCGAGCCGTTCGAGCAGCGGCCACAGTTCGGCGGGAAGGTGGCCGTCCGGCGGCAGCAGCGTGCCGTCCATGTCACACGCTACGAGGCGGAGGTCAGCTGACCCGGCCGGGATGACGGACCAGGGTTGAGGGGTACTGTCAGAGTGATTCATCGGCTCACGGTACCAGCAACGTCGCCAGGGCTTCACGCGCCAGTTCCTCCCCGGCGTCCAGGAGGGGAAGCGAGTGACTGTGCAGCACGAGTGGCACTTCGGTGCAGGCGGCCAGGATCAGATCGGCCCCCCTCATGGTGTCGGCCAGTGCGGTCATCTCTGCTGCGATGCCGCTGCCGCGCTCGCCAGCCTTGATGCGGTAAAGCAGGTTCATGAAGGTCGTCCGGTCGGGATGGATGGTGTCTATGCCGTGGCGGGCGAATGCCTTCTGGTAGAGCCCGGCGGCGATGGTTGCGTCCGCTGCCAGCAGTCCGACCTTGCGCGGTCCGAGCGTCAAGGTGGCCGAAACCGCGCTGTCGATGATGCTGAGGAACGGCACGCTGATGGCCGCGCGGATCTCCTGCTCCCAGGCGTGGGCCGCGTTGCAGGCCATGACTATGAGGTCAGCACCGCCGGCCTGCAACCCGGCCGCCATGCGCGCGAGTCGCGGGCATGGTGACTCGCCGGTGCCGGCCAGGGCGGAATTGCGGTCGGGCACCGTCGGATCACTGTCGATCAGCAGGCGGATGTGCCGCTGGTCGCTGTCCGTCTGGCCCAGACGCTGCAGTTTGGCGTGGAAGTCGAGCGTGGCGGCGGGCCCCATGCCGCCCATGACACCCAGGGTGGCGGTCACTTCACGCGAAGAGTTCACGGTCGTGGTACAGCACGGGTGCGCCACCGGTATGCAGGAACAGCACGCGCTCCTGCGGCTTGAAGCGGCCCTGCCGGAGCATGTCGATCAGGCCCGCGGCGGCCTTGCCCGAGTAGACGCTGTCCAGCAGGATGCCCTCTTTACGGGCGAACAGCTTCACCGCCTCTACCATCCCGTCCGTGGGGAGCGAATAGCCTTCGCCGACGTAGCCGTCCTCCACGTGTACCCGGCCAGCGACACTGGCGTCTACACCCAGGAAGTCGAGGGTCCGCTGCGCCAGGCCCGCGATGTGGGCCTCCTGATGCGCCCGGGGCTGACGCACGCTCACGCCGGTTACCTGCATGCCTGAGCTGCTGCCGGCAAGTGCCGCCAGCAGTCCCGCGTGAGTGCCTCCGGACCCACTGGCCACCACCAGATGGTCGAAGTGCTGGCCGGCTTCGAACGCCTGCTGCAGGATCTCAAGCCCACAGGCCACGTAACCAAGGGCACCCAGGGGGTTGGAACCGCCGCCCGGAATCGCGTAGCCCTTGCGGCCGGCCGCGACCAGCTCATCCAGCTCTGCCTGCATCGCTGCCGCCAGGTCGGTTCCGCCCTTGACCACAGTGATCTTCTCGGCGCCCAGCAAGTGGTAAAGGAAGTTGTTGCCGTTGGCTTGTGGGTCATAGCTGTCCGCTACCCGTTCCTCAATCACCAGCCTGCAGCTGAGGCCTTCCTTCACGGCGGCCGCCAGGGTGAGGCGGCAGTGGTTCGACTGCACTGCGCCTACGGTGACCAGCGTGTCAGCGCCCTGGGCGAGGGCGTCAGCCACGAGAAACTCCAGCTTGCGGGTCTTGTTGCCACCGGCAGCCAGGCCCAGCAGGTCATCACGCTTGATGAAAAGTTCCGGTCCGCCCAGCTGCTTCTGCAGGTGTCTCAGCGGTTCGATGGGAGTGGCAGCGTGGCTGTAACGGCGTCGTGGGAATCGTGCCAGGTCCATGCTGCAAGTTTACCGGCGAGGCCGGGAGCTGACGCAGGTCACAATTCATGGACACCCCCCGGGGTATCATGCCTGCATGGCAACCACCGAGATCACCACCGAGAACTTCAACGAGACCATAGACAGCAATGACATCGTACTGCTTGACTTCTGGGCCGACTGGTGCGCACCGTGCCGCATGTTCGCACCGGTGTTCGAGAAGGCAGCGGAGCAGCACAGTGACGTCGTGTTCGGCAAGATCGACACCGAGGCGCACCAGGACCTGGCGGCAGCCTTCCAGATCCGTTCCATCCCGACCCTGATGGCGTTCCGCGAACGGGTGCTGGTCTTCTCCCAGCCGGGCGCGCTCAACGCCGGCCAGCTTGACCAGGTCATCGAGGCAGTCAAGGGGCTGGACATGGCGGAAGTGCACGCCAAGGTGGCGGAGCAGAATGAAGCGGCGTCGAACCCTGAGGCGTGATGGAAGGCGATTCTGACTCGTCAAGGAAGCAGGTGCTCAATCGCCTGCGTCGTGCACAGGGCCAACTGGCTGCCGTCATCAGGGCGGTGGAGGAGGAAAGACCGTGCCGCGAAGTGGTCACGCAGCTTTCCGCCACCTCCCGCGCCCTGAACCGGGC
>CAZBBU010000252.1:0-3267 GCA_964489965.1 uncultured bacterium | reverse complement strand
GCCGGAGTTGCTGCCAGGCCTGTTCCTGCCCCGGGCAGTGAGGCCGGAGCTGGAACGGGGTGCGCTTGCCTCCATGTCCGGTTGGCTGGGATTGCTGAGGGGCCGGGGTGAGCGGCGCGAGCGGTTCGCCGACGCCGACGTGGAGCTGGTCAACTGCCTGGACGCGGCAGGCACGCCCTCGCAACTGGTCCTGGGACGTGCCTGGCTCATGAGCAGCCTCAAGACCGCCGCGCGCACCACAGTGGACGCGGCCGTACTGGCCTTCGCGGAAGCTCAGCCGGAAGCCCGCCTGGACCAGGATTACCAGCGGCTGGACGAGATCCCCTATGACCTGCGGCGTCGCCGGCACTCGCTGGTGGCTGCCAGGGCAGACGGTCAGCACCTGCTCATAAGTGTCGGAGGTCCGGAGGAGATAATGGAAACGGCGGTTGAGCTGCGGATCGACGGCCGGACCGTCCGCCTGGACCAGGCGGCTCGCCAGCAGCTGCAGCAGGTGATAAGGACGCAGACGCATCAGGGTTGGTTCGTGCAGCTGCTGGCGAGCCGTTTCATCCCGCCCAACCGTGCCAAGCGGCTTTACAGCCGTTCGGACGAGCGGGACCTTACGATCGACGGAATGCTGGTCCTGAGCGCGCAGGTTGAACCTGTGCGGCAGGACCGTGAACAAGAGTGACTCACGGGGCGCAACGCCCCGCCTTGCAGACAGCTCCCGGAGGGGCTCTCCAGATACATGAAACTCAAGCCTGGCCGCATCATCCTAGCCCTGCTCCTGCTGTTCCTGCTCGGGTATGGCATCAAGTCCTTCATCGAATGGCGCCGGCCGCCGCAGGTGAGCGTCGAGGTGCCTGAACGGGTGCCGGCAGGCGAGATGTTCCTGGTGCTGGTGACCAGCAGCAAGGAGGTGGAGATGACGCTGACCGCCGGCGAGATCGTGCTCACCAGCAGTGGCAATCACTGGTCCGCTTACCTTCCGGGTACTGCCGGCGAGCGCGAGCTCAGCCTGAGGGTGGTCGACTCCGTGGGCAACGTCATCGAGCGCACCTATCAGCTCAGCGGTATCGCGGCACCGCTCATCGACCTGCAGACCAGCTCACAGCTGCTGGCCGGTGATCCGCTGGCTGCGCTGCTGCGGGTGGAGCCACGCGGCAATGAACTCAAGGAAGTGCGCCTGCTGCTGGATGGTGAAGAGCTTCCACTGGTGGACTTTGCTGACGGTCAGGTCGCCTTCGCCGCGGTGCCGTTCGATGGCCCTGAGCGGCTGAGCCTGCAGGTCCAGGTCACCGACGACCTGGGACGCACAACCTCGCTGGAACGGGACATACCTGTGCGGCCGATCGAGCGCGCGGTGGAGGTGCTGCAGCTGCCGGCCGAGGCACTGGCGCTGCAGACGGGTGACAACGCGGTCCTGCAGGACGAGATGCTGCGGGCTGCTCTGGCCACGCCGGAGCCGCTGCCGCTCTGGAACGAGCCGTTCATCATGCCTATCAGCGGGTTCGCCTCGAGCGGTTACGGCGACCCCCGGCAGTACTTCGCGGGTGGCGAGGTCAGCCATCATCTGGGTGCGGACCTGGCTGCGCCGGCCGGCACCGAAGTCCGTGCGACCGCCGACGGCATAGTGGTGCTGGCGGAGCCGCTGCCGATCGCCGGCGGCGCTGTGGTGCTGGACCACGGCGCCGGCATCAGCAGCCGCTATTACCACCTGAGCTCCATGAACGTGGAGCCGGGCCAGCGGGTTCAGCGCGGTGACGTGATCGCCAGCGTGGGCAGCACCGGCCTTTCCACCGGGCCGCACCTGCACTGGGAGATGAGGGTCGGGGGCGAGCCGTCCAGTCCACTGTCGTGGGTGGACTCGCTGTTGCCGGGCATCGGCGACTGAGGCGCGCGGCGACTAGTAGTCCAGGAAGCCGATCCAGATCAGTTCAGCGTTCGTCTTGCCGCCTTCGTCAGCGCTCCGGTCGGCTCCGTCCTCGTCTTCCTGGCCGGCCGGGTCGTCCGGAACGCCCTCAGCCTTGCCGCCTCTGGACGGGCTGCCGAGGTCCGGCATGTGGAGCAGAGAATCCTCAGGTCTGTCGGCGGGCATCGAAATCCTCGCTTCCGGTGGCGGCACCTGGGGTGCGGCCACTTCCTGAAGTCTAGGCAGTCGCTATCACCTGACTATCACCCCGTGGGGCGGCTGGGGCCGGCGCTCACAGTTGCTCATGAAGACAGCTGCTACACTGTGTGGGCAACATAATTATCGGGCTGTGGCTATAAATGCCGTGGCACCGTCAATACTGGAGGAGAACATGGGTAAGAACTTCCCCAAATCCGGCATCCGCAAGGGCGCGGTGGCTCTGGCCGCGAGCGCACTTCTGCTGGGCTGCGCCAACGTGCAGGCCCAGGAAGGTGAACTGAACGTCAAGCTCGAGCCGGTGGTCGAGGGCCTGGTATCACCCTTGACCCTGCACGCGCCGGCAGGCGATTCGAGGCTGTTCGTCATCGAGCAGACCGGTCAGGTACGCATCATCCAGGACGGCGAGCTCGTCGACGAACCGTTCATCGACCTGTCCGACCGGATGGTGGAGCTGAGCGCCAGCTATGACGAGCGCGGCCTGCTCGGCCTCGCCTTCCACCCTGATTACGCAGACAACGGCCTGTTCTACGTGCATTACAGCGCCCCGCTGCGCGACGGCGCACCCGCCGAGTGGAACCACACGGCGCACGTATCCGAGTTCCAGGTTTCCGCTGATGACCCCAACCTGGCTGACCCCGACAGCGAGCGCATCCTGCTTCAGGTCGACCAGCCGCAGATGAACCACGACGGCGGCGCCCTGGCGTTCGGCGCGGACGGCTACCTCTACATCGCCCTGGGTGACGGCGGCGCGGCCAACGACGTGGCTGACGGCCATCCTCCGCTCGGCAACGGCCAGGATGTTTCCACCCTGCTCGGCTCACTGCTCCGAATCGACGTGAACAGCGGTGACCCGTACGCCATTCCCGAGGACAACCCCCTGGTCGGCGTTTCGCTCGAAGCCGAAGCCGGCTTCTCCGGCGCCGAGGCGCAACCCGAGATCTACCTCTGGGGCCTCCGCAACCCGTACCGCTTCTCGTTCGACCGCGAGACGGGCGACCTGTGGATCCCCGACGTCGGCCAGAACCTGTTCGAGGAAGTCAACGTGGTGAACGGCCCGGCCAATCTCGGCTGGAACCTGAAGGAAGGCACCCACGCGTTCGATCCTGACAATGCCGGCGAGGTGCCCGAGTTCGAGGCAGCCACCACCGGCCCCA
>CAZBBU010000251.1:0-3267 GCA_964489965.1 uncultured bacterium | reverse complement strand
CCGTGCGATTCACGGAGGACACGCAATCCCGGGAACTGCTGGAACTGCGCATGGAGCTGCTCAGCAACCTGGGCCAGTACGGCGATGCGCTTGAGGTGGCGGCGCTGCTGCGCAGTCGCCATCCGGGAGAGAACCTGTTCCCGGTTCGTAAACAGGAAGTGTACTTCCTGGTTCAGTTGGGCCGGTTGCAGGAAGCGGACGACCTGGCAGGGGAACTGCTGCTCAGCGATGAACTCGGTGAGGCCGGGCGCGCCGGCGTGCTGGTGCGACGGGCGCACGCCAGCAAGTACCTGCAGAGTTACCACGCGGCCTACGCGATGGTAAGCGAAGCTGCCGGGATACTGGAGGCGGTGGCGCCGGGCAGCCGCGAACTGCTGGTGGCGCTCGGCAATCAGGCGGGCCTGGGCGCACTGTCCGGCGACTGGACGGCCAGCCACCAGGCCCTGACCGATGCCACGAGGCTGGCCGAGGAACTCGTTCTGCCGCAGTACCTGCCGATGCTGCTGGGCAATCGGGCGTTCCTGTTGTGGGTCAGTGGCGAGTACAAGGAGGCGGAGTCTGCACTGTTGGCCTGCATGCGTCTGGCCGAAGAACGGGACATGGGCTACATCAAGGCCATCAACCTGTGGAACTACGGCCG
This sequence comes from uncultured bacterium, assembly GCA_964489965.1. Taxonomy (GTDB): domain Bacteria; phylum Deinococcota; class Deinococci; order Deinococcales; family Trueperaceae; genus CALDPK01. Next base: position 2,627 of record CAZBBU010000251.1, on the reverse strand, counting down.
TTGGCTGCTTTCCAGCGGCCAACCGGCAGCGGCGGTAGCCGTACTGCGGGAATCGCTTGCACTGGGCGGCGCTTCCGGTCCGGATCTGGCTGAGGCACTGGCCCTCAGCGGCGAGTTCGACGAGGCCGTCACGCAGCTCGACGGCGTGATAAACGAGCCGAACTGCTGGTCGCATCCGCACAGCCGCACAGTCGTGTGGCTCTGCGGAGGGAAAGCGCACGAAGCGCTCGCTGAGCTGGGGCAGCACGACCCGGCTACCGCTCACCCGGCGCATGCGGCGCGGCACTGTCTGCTCAGACTGGTTGCGCGCAGCCTGCTGGGCAACGCCCCGCCGGACAAGGCATTGCTGCAGGAAGCACGGTCCCTGCTGGAGCAGGGACCCCACGAACCGCTGGCTGCCGAGCTGCAGCTGGCTGATGCGCTGCTGGTATCTTCCGATGTTGCAGCCGGTCGCGAGGCTCTGGCCCGCCTGGCTGAACTGGGCGCCACCGGACACGCACTGCTGTACGAACGGCTGTTCCCGCAACGATTTGAGGCACTGCTGCCGACCGAACCGCCAGCAGCTGCAGCAGCCAGGCCAGTGTTCATCTCTGTACTCGGTGGCCTGGAGCTGGGCGACACCAGATGGCGTGGCCGCCAGGCACGGGACTTGCTGGCCCACCTGCTGACGCGCCGGCTTGGCGGACGCACTCCGGTACGTCGCCAGGATCTGCTGCTGTCACTGTGGCCGGACTCTGAGCCGGAGCGGGCAGCCACCAACCTGCGGGTAACGATGCAGCGGCTGCGGCGGGCAATGGGAGCGCCAGCGGAGATCCTCCGCAACGCCCATGATGAGTTCGAGCTGCACGGTGTGGTCACGGACGCGGAACTGTTCAGCCGGGCTGCGGCGGAAGGCGACCCGGAGCACGCACTCACCTGGTACGCGGGACCGTTCCTGCCGAACTTTGACCATCCGGACGCCGCCTTCCTGCGCGACCGGTTCGGCAACACCTACAGGGAGTGCCTGCTCCGGCTTGCGGCCGGACCTCCGAGCGAACTGGCTCGCGAACATCTGAAGCGGGCGCTGTCGGCAGACCCACTGGACCTGGAGTTGATCGAAGCATTGGTCTCCCAGCTGAGGGACCGGCCGACCGAACGCTTGCGGCTGCTCCAGGAAAGCAGCGCCGCCTACCAGTTCGAACTGGGTGAGGTGCCTGAAGAGCTGCGGCAGCTGAATTGACTGCTCAGGGAGGTCGTGCACTCCCCCGGACCGGACCGGAACTGACCACCTGACTCAAGGGCGGTTCTCCGGTAGTGGCCCGGGGTAAGCACACCTGCGGCTGCAGTGCCGGGGGGAGGCACTGGCTGCTGAGGGTAGGGCCGGGTCGGCAGGCGGCATGACGACGCTGTGACGCGCCTTCACTGCCGGGACACGTCCATGGTTTGCTGACCCAGGTAGGTGTTGCCGACCAGCGTGGCGGTCTGCTGTGTCCCGAAGATCTCGATGCCCACATCGTTGTCTTCGAAGTGACTGCGCATGATGGTGGCGGGAGTGTTGATTACGGAGATGCCTGACATCAGATGGTTGAAGAAGCGGCTGTCCTGCACGACGAGCCGCGTGGCGTCCCTGGCGGTGATGCCGTGGGTGGTGTTGGCGTAGAAGATACTGCCTTCGATCAGTCCAGTGGCGTCTTGACCCAGCCACAGGCCGGAGCCGCGCCAGATATCAACGGTTCCGCTCAGGTAACCGAGGTCTTCAAATGCGTAATTGACGCTGACACGGTTCAGTCTCAGGTGGACGTTGCCGAACACCGATATGAGGTCACTTGGCACTTCGGAGATGTTGGATATGTCCAGGTCGCTGAACTCGTAACGCGTCGGGCCCTGGTCACCGGCAAGTAACGCCAGCTGCTCCGCGTACTCGCCGCCGCTGTTGTTGAACCAGAGGCTGGTCAGGCCCATGCCCTGACCCCGGACGCTCACCGAGCGCGTGAGTTCCACGAACTCGGTTGTGTTGAAGGCGCCTGGTCCGAGAATGACTGTGCCGCCGGCGCGCAACGCACCCACCCAGTCATCATCGGGGGTGAGTGGCTGCTGGGCCTGCACCAGCCCAGTGAACGCGAACAGAATCGCGATGAGCCACTTTCCGGGTCCCTGTCTGTCCATGCGGGCAATCTAGCAGACGCCCGTTACACCTGCCGTTACAGTTGGCGGGCGACTCAGTCGAGCAGCTCCCTGAGCACCACGGCCTGATTGCGCTCCTCGTCCCTGGCGCCGTACAGCAGCGTTGTCGTGCCGTGCTCCGCGACCTCACGCCTCAGCTGTTCGAAGGCGGGGTTGGCCTCGAGTTCACGGCGATAGCGGTCACGGAACTCTGGGTAGCGCTCCGGCTCATGTCCGAACCACTTGCGCAGTTCGGTGCTGGGACCGACTTCCTTGAGCCACAGGTCGAGTTTGGCTTCTTCCTTGCTCACGCCGCGCGGCCAGACCCTGTCAACCAGAATCCGGTAGCCGTCGGAACTGGCGGCGGGCTCGTAAATGCGTTTGAGGCGGCATTCTCCCATGCCTGCAACTTAGGCCCGATTGCCGGGGCTTTTCAGCCTCATGCGTCACACTGTTCCGGGCGTCAACCAAGTTCCTCTTCAAGT
>CAZBBU010000250.1:0-3274 GCA_964489965.1 uncultured bacterium | reverse complement strand
CCGGCAGCAGGTCCTTGGCCGTCTTGCCGGTGATCTCGCCATCCGCGACCAGCGCCACGAGGCTGACCAGTGCCTCCGGCGTCAGCTTGGCTTCCTTCAGGTTCTGGCCGGTCGCTTTCAACAGGCCACTCACGTCACTGCCGAGCCAGTTGGCAAGCTGCTGCGGCGTCGCTCTGGACTTGCTCCTGGCCAGCCCATCGAGGCCCCGGTCGAAGAAACCGGCGAGGACGTTGTCATGCGAAATCAGCTTCGCGTCGGCCTCGCGAACCCCGGATCGCAGGTAGCGCTCTTCCTTGGCGCCCGGCAGTTCAGGCGTGCTGGCGCGAATCTCGCTCAGCCACTGCTCGTCGATGACGATCGGTGCGATGTCCGGGTCGACCAGGTAGCGGTAATCGGCGGCCGTTTCCTTCTCGCGCATCAGGTAGGTCTTCTGACCACCCTCGTTCCAGCCGCGCGTCTGCTGCGTGATGACCTTGCCGGCGTCCAGCAGGTCGGCCTGCCGCTTGATCTCGAACTCGAGGGCGCTGGCCACGCTCTTGAAGCTGTTCAGGTTCTTGAGCTCCACTTTGGTGCCCAGCGGCTCGCCGGGCCGACGCAGGGAAACGTTCACGTCCGCGCGCATTTTGCCTTCCTCGGGCGAAGCCTCCGAGACGCCGAGGGCCTGGGCGATGGCGCGCACCAGTGACAGGAACTCACGAGCCTCCTCGGGCGTACGCAGGTCCGGCTCGGTGACCATCTCAATGAGTGCCGTGCCGGCGCGGTTCAGGTCGATGAGACTGTAGTCCGCGTACGTGGGGTGCACACTGCGGCCGGCGTCCTCTTCCAGGTGGCAGCGGGTGATGCCGATCGCCCGGCCACCCGGTATCTGGAGTGAGCCGTGCTCGCCGATGGGCCCGTCACCCTGGCTGGTCTGGTAGTTCTTCGGCGCGTCGGGGTAGAAGTAGTGCTTGCGTTGGAACCGCGTCAGCTCGGGCACCTGACAGCCGACGGCCAGTGCGAACATGATCGCCTTCTCCACCGCCGCCCTGTTCACCTGCGGCAACGCGCCCGGCAGGCCCAGGCAGACGGGGCAGGTGTGAGCGTTCGGTTCAGCCTGGAAGGAATCCGCGGGACAACCGCAGAACAGCTTGCTTTCAGTGTTCAGTGCCAGGTGGATTTCCAGACCGATGACGCTCTCGTACATTCGGTCAGCTTAACTTGTGGCGCTGCGTAAACGGGGAATCGGTTCGCTGGCTGGAAATTATGGAATTATTCCATAAATAGTCCCTGCGGGCGTCAGGGGTGAACGGGCCGGTTGTTTAACCGGGTTAAACGCGAGTCATACGTCCGTCTAGGACTTGTGCGATTCACGCGCAGCTGACTCCCCTCATCCAATCCGGCTACAGTTGGGTCAATGATTGAGGCTGTTATTGAGGACATTGCCATGTCCGGTGAGGGTAACCATTTCCTGGTGTTGCTCAGGACCGTCGAGGATGAGATCCTGCCGCTGGTGATTGATCATCTGCAGGCGCTGTCGCTGATCGCGGCGCGCAGTGGCGAGGAGCCCGAGCGTCCCCACACGCATGACCTGGTGCTGTCACTGATTGAGATGTTGGGTGCCACCCTCAAGCGGGTGGAGATCACCGACCTCAAGGACGGCATCTTTTACGGGCAGGTGGTGCTGGACCGGCAGGGGATAGAGGTCGAGCTTGACGCCCGGCCATCGGACGCCCTGGCGCTGGCCGCGCGCAATGACTGTCTGATTCTGGTGTCCAGGCGCGTGATGGAACTCAGCGCCTACACCGATGACATGAGCGCTGACGGCTTCGAGGCCTGAGTCGCCTGCAGCGCACCGCCAATAGTCGGGGGCCTGAAACCAACTCAGGCCCCCGGAATCGCAATCAATCTAACGACGGCTCAGCGCTGCAGATGCGCCTCGATGAAGTACAGCGCCTGGTCCGCTGCCCGGGAGATCTCGATGAAGAGATCCTCGGTGGTGGGATCCAGCTCGGCTGAATCCTCGGCGTGCTTGCGGCTGTTGTCCGCGAACTCCGCGTAGCGTGACTGCAGTTCACGCAGGTAAGTCATGCCGTCCTGCGGGTCCGTCGGGAACTCCTCTATACCGGTGGCTGCCGCGGTCTGCCGGCTGGTGCCCTTGGCGAAGCCGCCCAGCAGGGTGATGCGTTCGGCCATCATGTCGATGTACGGGAAGATCGCCTCAGCGAGCTCGTCGAACAGCTTGTGCAGCTGCCAGAAGTTCTCCCCCTTGACGTTCCAGTGCGCCACCTTGGTCTGGTCGAACAGCTCGTGGTTGTCGGCCATGTGCTGCTGCAGCATCGCGATCAGCTTCTCGCGGTCACTGGACTTCAGGCTGAGCGCCGTGCTGAAGACTGCGCCTTTCTTGCTGCTGGCAGCAGTTTTGCTCTTGCCCGTGGACTTGCTGGACTTGCTGGTGCCGTTCGTGGATGAAGCAGATTTGGACTGTGCCATAGCTGTGCCTCCTGCGGGCATGATAGGTCTGAATCGCGCTGAATATGGTGCTACGAACCACGGTTACGGGGTGAAGTTGCTAGACTTGCGCCACTATGGACGAACTTGAGGATGCATCAGCCCAGCCGGAGCTGACCGGCCTGGTCAGACGCCAGCTGGAGCTTCTTGGTGAGAACCCGGAACGGGAAGGTCTGGTCCGCACACCCACGCGGGTTGCGGCTTCGCTGAACTTCCTGACCAGCGGTTACCGGGCTGATATCGACGAGTTGCTCAACAACGCGCTTTTCGACGCGCCGGGCCACGAGATGGTGATATTGCGGGACATCGAGTTCTACTCGATGTGTGAGCACCACATGCTGCCGTTCTTCGGCCGGGTGCACATCGGTTACGTCCCTGACAAGCGCATCCTGGGGTTGTCGAAGTTCGCCAGGCTGGTGGACGTGTTCGCACGCCGGCTGCAGGTGCAGGAGCGCATGACCTCACAGATCGCTGATGAGCTGATGCGGATCCTGAGTCCCCTCGGAGTCGGGGTAATCAGTGAAGCGAGCCACCTGTGCATGATGATGCGCGGAGTGGAGAAGCAGGGCGGAAACACCCAGACCAACGCCATGCGCGGCAGCTTCCAGTCGGACGCGCGGACCAGGCAGGAGTTCCTGGCGGCAGTTCAGCGCTGACCTGCTGACAGCGGAAGTTAAGCGCGAGTTAAGCGCTGACTCCCTAACCTCCAGACGTGCAGTACAGCACGCCTGGAGGTTTTATGCGACTGAAGACCATCTGTCTGCTGCTCGGACTGGCAGCGTTGCTG
>CAZBBU010000249.1:0-3301 GCA_964489965.1 uncultured bacterium | reverse complement strand
GAACGGCCAGGTGGTGATCAGGCCGATGATGTACCTGGCGCTCAGTTATGACCACCGGATCGTGGACGGCCGCGAGGCGGTCACGTTCCTGAAGCGCATCAAGGAAACCATCGAGAACCCCACGCGCATACTGCTGGAGGTCTGAGCAATGTCCAAGTACGATCTGGCGGTGGTGGGAGCCGGTCCCGGCGGTTACGTGGCAGCGATCCGAGCCGCCCAGCTGGGCATGAAAGTGGTCGTGGTCGAGAAGGAAGCCGTCTTCGGCGGCACCTGCGTACGTGTCGGCTGTATCCCCAGCAAGGCGCTGCTCGAATCAAGCCGCCGCTACGCCGAACTGGCAGAAGGCCTGCAGGAGCACGGCATCGTGACAAGCGGCCTGGAGCTCGACCTGGCCCGCATGCAGGAACGCAAGACCAAAGTCGTGAAGAGCAACACGGACGGGGTGTCTTTCCTGTTCCGCAAGAACGGCATCGACAGCGTCACGGGCCACGGCCGCATCACGGCTCCCGGCCGGGTGGCAGTGCAGACCGGGGATGGCGAGCAGGAGCTTGAGGCTGACAGCATTCTCATCGCCACCGGCAGCAGCGTCACGCCCCTGCGTGGCGTCGAGTTCGACGGCGAGCTGATCGGCAGCTCCACCGAGGCACTCGAGTACGACAACGTCCCCGAACACCTGGTGGTGGTCGGAGGCGGGGTGATCGGGCTGGAACTGGGGTCCGTGTGGAACCGGCTCGGCGCCAAGGTCACCGTGATCGAGTACCTGGATCGCATACTGCCCGGTATGGACCTGGAGATCGCCCGTGAGGCGCAGAAGATCCTCAGCAAACAGGGCCTGGAGTTCATGCTGTCCACGGCCGTCACCGGCGCCAGCGCCAGCGACGGCAAGGTCACCGTCAAGATGGACGGCAAGGATGACATCATCTGTGACCGGATGCTGGTGGCCGTGGGCCGACGCCCCAACACCGACGGCCTGGGCCTGGATGAACTGGGTGTGGAGCTCGACGAAGCAGGACGCATCCGCGTGGACGGCCAGTACCGAACCAACGTTGAAGGCGTGCTGGCGATCGGTGACGTGATTCAGGGACCCATGCTGGCCCACAAGGCCGAGGAGGACGGAGTGGCGGCCGTGGAATTCCTGGCCGGTCAGAAGCCGCACGTCGACTACGGTCTGGTGCCGGCCATCGTTTACACGGACCCGGAAGTCGCGTCCGTCGGCGCCACCGAGGAACAGCTCAAGGAGCAGGGCGTGGCCTACCGCAAGGGCAGCTTCCCCTTCTCCGCCAACGGCCGGGCCCGCACGGCAGGCAACGTGGCCGGCAAGGTGAAGATGCTTGCTCACGCAGAAACGGATCGCGTACTCGGCGTACACATCATCGGGCCACACGCCGGTGACCTGATCGCAGAAGCTGTGGCGGCCATGGCTTACGGAGCCACGGCCGAAGACATCGCGCTGACGGTACACGCGCACCCGACTCTGTCTGAAGCAGTACGTGAGGCCGCACTGGCCGTGCATGGCCGTGCGCTGCACATCTGAGGCGGGCTGAATCTGAAACAGCAGGTGTTCGAGCCCGGAGCGCACGTCCGGGACGGAGGAACTGAGTTCACGGTACTGAGCAGCGTCGCCGAACGCGTGCAGCTGCTCCTCTACCAGTCCGCTGCTGCCGGGGCTGAAGTCCGTCAGCTCGATATGAAGCGCGCGGAGGGTCCGCTGTGGAGCCTGTTCGTGCCCGACGTCGGGCACGGCCAGCTCTACGCCTTCCGTGTGCAGGGACCGTTCGACCCGGGGAACGGGCAGCGCTGTAACCCAGCCAAGGTGCTGCTGGACCCATACGCCCGTGCCATCGGCCGCCTGCCGATCTGGGAGCTGGGCCAGGACCCGGACCCGCTGCACGGCGGCAGCACCAGGCCCGACGAGCGTGACACTGCCGACGTGGCTGCCCTGGGTGAGGTGCAGGCACCGGGCTTCGACTGGCAGGACGTGCCGCGGCCGCGCGTCAACGCCTGTGACAGGCTTGTTTACGAAGTCCACGTCAAGGGCCTGACGATGCAGCATCCGGACATTCCCGAAGAGCTGCGAGGCACTTACCTGGGCGTGTCCCACCCGCTGATGATCGAGCACTTCCGGAAACTGGGCGTGACCAGCGTGCAGCTGCTGCCGGTGCACGCGATCCTGCAGGATGAGCGCCTGGTGACGATGGGCCTGCGCAACTACTGGGGCTACAACACGCTCGGCTGGTTCGCCCCCGAACCCGGCTACGCAACCGACGGCAGCGGAGCAACGGCGGTGCAGGAGTTCAGGACCATGGTCCGGGAACTGCACCGGGCGGGCCTGGAAGTGTTCCTTGACGTGGTTTACAACCACAGCTGTGAAGGCAACGAGAACGGACCCACCCTGAGCCTGCGCGGCCTGGACAACGCTGGGTACTACCGGCTTGGCGAGGCCGGCGAGTACCTGGATGTGACGGGTACCGGCAACAGCCTGGACCTGAGCAAGCCCGCCGCCCTGCAACTGGTGATGGACAGCCTGCGTTACTGGGTGGGAGAGATGGGCGTGGACGGTTTCAGGTTCGACCTGGCCACCACACTGGGCCGGACCGGCGCCGGTTTCGACAGGCACGCGCCACTGCTCGAGGCCATCAGTCAGGACCCGCTTCTGGCTGGCACGGTGCTGATCGCCGAGCCATGGGACCTGGGCCACGGCGGTTACCAGCTGGGTGGGTTCTCCTGGAAGTTCAAGGAATGGAATGACCGCTTCCGCGACGCGGCCCGTTCCCTGTGGCACGCAGACAGCGAGCGCAGCGAGCTGGCCACCCGGCTTGGTGGCAGCAGTGACGTGTTCCAGCCGTCAGGCCGCGGGCCCTGCGCCTCAGTGAACTTCGTGACGGCCCATGACGGCTTCACACTGATAGATCTGCTCAGCTACCAGAACAAACACAACCTGGCCAACGGCGAGGGCGGCAGGGACGGCAGCAACCACGAACAGTCCCGCAATCATGGGGTGGAGGGACAGACCAGCGACAAGCGCATCCTGGCCAGGCGCGAGCGGGCCCGCAGGGCGCTGCTTGCCATGCTGTTCGTCTCCCAGGGCACACCAATGCTGCTCGGTGGCGACGAGATAGGCAGGAGCCAGTCCGGCAACAACAACGCCTACTGCCAGGACAACCCCGTCTCCTGGTTCGACTGGCAGTTGGACCAGCGGAAACAGGATCTGCTCGAGTACGTGGCCAGGCTGTCAGGGTTCAGGCGCGATCATCCCCAACTGCGACGCAGCAGCTGGCTCACGGGTCAACCGGACGGGTAC
>CAZBBU010000248.1:0-3309 GCA_964489965.1 uncultured bacterium | reverse complement strand
CATGCCCGGCCTCAGTGTGGAAGTACTGGCCAACGTGAACACGCTGCTGGTGCGAGCCACCGCCTCGCAGCATGCCGAAGTGATGGCTCTGCTTGAGCGTTTTGACCAGCGCGCGAGTGACGTGGCTGTCGAGATCCGCACCTACCGGCTGTCCAACGCCCTGGCCAGTGAGCTGGCCGAGGTTCTGCTCGGCACGCAATCTTCCCTCTTCCAGGCGGCTGGCGAGGAACAGGCCGACGCTGAGGAAGGCGGTCAGGCAGCAGCACAGAACAGTCTCTTCAGCGTTGCAGCCGATCCCCGCACCAACAGCCTCGTGGTTCAGGCTCCCGGCTCGGTGCAGGTTCAGGTTGCCGCGCTGATCGAGGAGCTGGACATCCCGCAGCAGCAGGTGAACGTGCAGGTGAGGCTACAGGAGATCCAGACCCGGACGGCCGACAGGCTGGGCATCAACCTGGCCGGTGGTATCGGCCAGCTCAGCGCCAACGTTCTGGACGGCGGCCTGAGCTTCCTGTTCGACCCGCACGCCGCAGTCAGCGCCTTCAACATCGGTGCGGTACTTGATGCCCTGGAAACCCAGGGTCTCTCACGCAGGGTTGACGACAGCAGCCTCACGGTGCTGAACAACACACCGACCAGCATTCAGGCCGGTGGAACCATCCTGATAAGCATCCCCGGCTCCGCCGAGAACATCGAGCGCACCATCCCCTACGGCGTGCAGATCGAAGTGACGCCGCGCGTGTCGGCTGACGGCCGCATCACCCTGTCAATCACCGCACGGGTTGAGGACGTACTTTCCTCCCTCGAGAACGCGTCGCTCCTGGAACTCGCCACCCGTGCGGTCAGCTCCACCATCACCCTGGAGCCCGGCCAGACCGTACTGCTCTCAGGCCTGATGCAGAACCAGTACACGGAGACCGTGAACTCCGTGCCTATCCTCGGTGACCTGCCGCTGATCGGCGGTCTGTTCCGCAGCACCCTCGCGGAACTGAGCGAAACCGAACTGCTGATCATCGTCACGGCCGACGTCCTGGACTGAGACCGTTCTTCCTCACCACCAGGGTCACCGCCCGCAGATGCACTTCTGCGGGCGGTTCTTCATTCGGCTCAGGCACCGGCAATGCTACGCTCTTCTAATGACCAGCAGCCAGCAAGCTCAGTGGCGGCCGTACCAGGAACCGGAACGACCGGTCACCTGGGTGGCTCTCGCCGGCTTCATGGGAACCGGCAAGAGCAGGATCGGCTGGGAACTGTCCCGCCGGCTGAGCCTGACCTTCATCGACACCGACAGGGTGGTGGAACGCGTAAGCAACATGCGGATCGCCGACATCTTCGAAACGTTCGGCGAGGGCACTTTCCGTGATTACGAGACCGAGGTCGTACTCCGCTCACTGCGGCTTGACAACGTGGTGGTAAGCACCGGCGGTGGCACCGTACTGCGCCCGCAGAACCGGCAGATGCTGAAGAGCCGCGGTCCGGTAGTGGTACTGCAGGCGAGTCCTGAGACCATCTACCGGCGCACCCGCCGTAACAAGCGCCCGGTACTGGAGATGGGCGACCCTGAAGAGCGCATCCGCACACTGCTGGCGCAACGCAATGACGCCTACCTGGACGCCGCCAGCATCATGGTTTCCACCGACGGGCGTGACAGCAACGACGTCGTGGAAGAGATCGTGGAACTCCTCTACCAGTGGCGGGACGAAAATGAGTGAAACACAGGTGCTGAGGCGGGTAACCGTGGAGGTTGATCCACCTTACGAGGTTCTCGTGGGCTCCGACCTGCTCAAGGATCTGCCTGCACTCGTAAGTGCCAGACAGGTGGCGATCGTCTGTGATGAGAACGTAGCCACCCTGCACGCTGCCCGGCTGCCGGAAGCCTTCGCCCTGCAGGGAGCGCAGTGCGAGCTGCTGATCGTTGAACCTGGCGAGGCCAGCAAGAGCATCGCAACTTGGGCCGCACTGCTGGAACAGCTGGCGGCCGCCGCGTTCACCAGGGACTGCGTGGTGGTTGGACTGGGTGGTGGAGTCGTCACCGATCTGGCAGGCTTCGTGGCCGCCAGTTACCTGCGCGGTGTCGCCTACGTGAGCGCGCCCACGAGTCTGCTGGGCATGGTTGATGCCGGTGTTGGTGGCAAGACCGGGCTGAACCTGAGGGCGGGCAAGAACCTGGCCGGCGCCTTCTGGCAACCACGGTTCGTGGCCGTGGACGTGGACACGCTCGCCAGTCTGCCGGAGCGGCAGTTCCGCCATGGTTCCGTCGAGTTCTTCAAGCACGCCCTGATCGGCCTGCCGGAACAACTCAAGCTGCTCGCTGCCGGCGGGCTTGACCGCGCCGCGCCCAGGGAGCGACTGGCCCACTGGCTGGCAGACAACATCGCCGTGAAGGCGACTGTCGTGGCACAGGACGAACACGAGTCTGGCGTCCGCACCCACCTGAACTACGGGCACACGCTCGCTCATGCGCTGGAAGGTGCCAGCGAGCACCAGCTTGAGCACGGCGAGGCCGTGGCTTACGGCATCCTCTTCGCAGCGCTGCTGGGGCGGGCGCGCGGGCTGGCGGATGTGGTTCCGGTGGCCATGCAGCTGTTGGGCGTGGTGCAACCCGGCCCGCTTGGTCCGCTGGCACTTGAAGATCTGCTGCCGTACATGGCGCGGGACAAGAAGAACCGGGCTGGCGTGCAGCGGTTCGTGCTGCTGGCCCGTCCCGGTCAGCCGATCGTTGTTGACGACGTGAGCGCCGCCGAACTCGAGGCCGCGTGGCTTGAACTGCGCAACCTGGTGGAGGGACTTGCATGGGAGGCAATGAATTGATTCTGGTGCTTAACGGTCCGAACCTGAACCTGCTCGGCACGCGCGAGCCTGAAGTTTACGGCACCGGCACGCTTGACGACCTGGACAGCCTCTGCGCCGGCTGGGCAGCCGACCTGGGCCTGGGCGTAACCTGCCGACAGAGCAACCATGAAGGCCAGCTCATCGACTGGCTGCACGCTGCTGCCGACCAGGGCTTCACCGGTGTCATCCTGAACGCCGGCGGCCTGACGCACACATCCGTTGCCTTGCGCGACGCGGTGGCAGGCATCCGACTGCCGGTCATCGAGGTTCACCTCTCCAACGTTCATGCGCGTGAGGAGTTCAGGCACACGAGCCTGCTGTCCGCAGTGTGCCGGGGAGTGATCGCGGGCTTCGGTGTGCGGTCTTACCAGGCGGCGCTGTTGCTCTTTGCACCGGAAACCTGATCGTGCTGCTGCACATCAGCCACGCAGGAAGCCGGTCTCCAGCTCCTCAAGCTCCGGCAGGTCCTCGATTGATTTG
>CAZBBU010000247.1:0-3312 GCA_964489965.1 uncultured bacterium | reverse complement strand
CTGGTTGCTGAATGACGTGAGCGGACTCAGAAACCCGGCGATGCTCCAGGTATGCGTTGAAGCCGGTGCACCCGCTGTGATCAGCCACATGCAGGGCGAACCCCGCACGATGCAGAAGCGGCCGCAATACCGCGACGTACTCACGGAGGTCGAGACCGAACTGAGCCTCCGGCGCGACCAGGCACTGGCGGCCGGCCTGCCCGAGGTTCTGCTGGACCCTGGTATCGGCTTCGGCAAGGAACTGGGCCACAACCTCGAACTGCTGCGCAACCTTTCGCGCCTTGCCCGGCTGGGCAGGCCGCTGCTGGTCGGAGCGTCCCGCAAGGGGATGCTTGGTCAGCTCACGGGCGAGACATCGGCAGCGGCGCGCGACCCGGGCTCGCTGGCCGTGCACCTGTACGCGGCCCGCCAAGGTGCCGCACTGGTACGCGTGCACGACGTGGCCGGCCACGTGCAGGGCCTTCAGGTACAGGCTGCGCTCGAAGGATGGGCCCCGTGAAGCGGCCTGAAGGTTCGCACGACCGTATCGTGCTGGAAGGAATGGAGTTCCATGCGCATCACGGGGTGTTCGCCGAAGAAGCCAGGTTCGGCTCGCGTTTCAGGGTCGACGTTGAGCTTGGCCTGCAGCTGAGTGGCAGCGACCGGCTTGCGGAAACGGTTGATTACAGCCGCGTCTACGAGCTCGTCCGGGAAGTGGTCACCGGTCAGCGTTTCCAGCTGATAGAGGCACTGGCGAGCGAACTGGCCGGGCGTATCCTGGCTGATTTCGGTCTTGCCGACACGGTGCTGGTTCGGGTTCACAAGCCGCAGGCGCCGCTGCCAGGCGTGTTCCGGGACGTGTTCGCCGAAGTGCGGCGGCAGCGCTGACATGGCCGCAGGACGCGAACCGGTACTGGTGGCATTAGGCGCCAACCTGGGTGAACCGCTGCTGACCCTCGACTCCGCGGTCAGGCGACTGCGCCAGGACGCCGGCCTGCTCAGGGCCTCCAGCCCCTGGCTCACCAAAGCGGTGGGCGGTCCCGCCGGCCAGCCGGATTACGTCAACGCCGTAGCCCTGCTGAGCCCGCCGGAAGGACTGGCGACACCCGGCAGGTTGCTCGACTGGCTGCTCGAACTCGAGCGTGAACACGGCCGGGTGCGTCAGGAACGGTGGGAAGCCCGCACGCTGGATCTGGACCTGCTGGCCTTCGGGCAGCAGCAGCTGGAACAGCCCGATCTGCAGGTACCGCATCCGCGACTGCATGAACGCGCCTTCGTGCTGGCGCCACTTGCGGAACTGTGGCCTGACTGGCAGCACCCGCAGCTGGGACGGAGTGCGGCGCAGCTGCTCGCTGCGGCTGACCGCAGTGGAGTCACCAGGCTGCAGGCACGCTGGTAAACTGGCCGTCGCATGCGCGTCCTGGCGATCGGAGACCCCCACCTGTCACACAGCCAGCCCAAACCGATGGACATCTTCGGGCCCGGCTGGCAGGGACACCCGGAGCGCTTCTTCGAGGGCTGGCGCGAGACCGTCCTGGAGGACGACCTGGTGCTGGTACCCGGTGACATCTCCTGGGCACTGAAACTCGAGGACGCGCTGCCGGACCTGCAGGCGCTGGCCGCATTGCCGGGCACGAAGGTGCTGCTGCGGGGCAACCATGACTACTGGTGGCCGTCCCTGAGCCGGTTGCGTGAGGTGCTGCCGCCCGGCATGTTCGCCATCCAGAATGATGCACTGCGCTTCGGCGATTACCTGGTGGCGGGCTCGCGCGGCTGGCTTTGCCCGGGCAGCCGGCAGTTCAGTGATCAGGACCGGAAGATTTACGAGCGTGAACTGCAGCGGCTCAGGCTCTCGCTGACCAGGGCCAGGGAACTCGGTGACGGCAAACTGCTGGTGATGCTGCACTTCCCGCCCACCAACGCGGCCGGTGAGCGCTCGGAGGTCATAGACCTGCTCGAGGAATTCGAACCCGCCGCGGTTGTTTACGGGCACGTACACGGGGAGGCCGCGGACTCGGAGCCCGCGGCCTCCTTCGGCTTGCCGCTGTACTTTGTGGCCGCTGATGCGCTTCAGTTCAGGCCGCTGCTGATACCTGTGGCGCCGGCTCCGCCCGGTTGATCGGTATCGCCTGAGTGTTGCCGCCGGCCAGCCGCCTGAAATGGGACACCTTCTTCTCACCCGATTCCCAGGTGAGGTAGACCAGTTCCGCACCGATCAGGCCCGGGAAACCCAGTTTGCCGGACTCGGGATCTGCCACCTGCAGGCCCATCTCAGTCAGTTCTTCCTTGATCGTCCTGATCTGCTGGGCAAGGAAGGCGCTCTCGAAGTACAGGTCGCGAGCCTCCATGGTGAAGGGCTTCACGCGCCTGAGGTTTCCGGTGATGTTACGAAGGTCAGCTGCTGCTGACCGGAGTTCCTCAATCTTCTCGTCTGCTCGGGGGATCAGACTGTTGGCCTGATCAATCGAGAACAACTTGTACATGTCTGCAATCCTCCTGTCCACAGTCTAGGCTGCCAGGCAGCCGGAAAACTGATCGCATTATACAAAATCTGAGCGTGGGACGCTCAAGCATGCAGGTTCCCTGAAGGCGCCTCTCATGAAGCAGTCTGGTCCGGGCTGGCCCGCTGCGGTTATGCTCACGGAGTGACCCCGCTCAACGGCACTGCGCTCACTGAACTCCCGGACGGAGACTCGGTCCTCGTCGTCAACGCAGGCAGTTCAAGCCTCAAGATGCAGCTCCTGCCGGCCCGCGCCCACGTGAACATCGAACGCATCGGCCAATCCGAAGTCCAGGACCACAGTCAGGCTTTCCGGATGGCCCTGCGTCAACTGACTGACGGGCAGCTGCAGACGCGCATCGTGGCCTGCGGGCACCGGGTGGTGCACGGCGGCAGCCGCTTCATGCAGCCAGTGCTGATAGATGACCTGGTGGTCGAGACCGTCAGTGAACTGAGCCGCATAGCCCCGCTGCACAACCCCGGCGGTCTCCTGGGTATCGAAGCCGCCCGGTCAGAACTGCCGGAGGTTCCCCATGTGGCCGTGTTCGACACTGCCTTCCATGCGACTCTGCCCGCCCAGTCTTACCTGACCGGCCTGCCGTGGCGTTACTACGCCGAGGAAGGCATCAGGAACTACGGTTTCCACGGCACCAACCACGATTACGTGACCAGACGTGCAGCCGAGCTGCTCGGCCGCAGGCGCCAGGAACTCCGCATCGTGTCCCTGCATCTGGGTAACGGCGCCAGCGCGGCCGCGGTGAAGTTCGGCAAGAGCTGGGACACCAGCATGGGCTTCACTCCGCTCGCCGGGCTGCTCATGGGCACCCGCACCG
>CAZBBU010000246.1:0-3324 GCA_964489965.1 uncultured bacterium | reverse complement strand
GCTGATCAGTGACGTGATCGAGCGCGGAATCGTGCTCACGGGTGGTGGCTCGCAGCTGCGCAATCTTGACGTTTACCTGCAGCGCATCACCGGCGTTCCGGTCATGCTGGCGGAGAACCCCAGCGATTGCGTGGTCATCGGCACCAGCAAGGCGCTTGAGATGAGCTCACTCCTGGTCGACGCCAGCACCGAGCTGCGACGCAGCTGACGCGTCAGTCGGATCCGTGCGCGGTATCACCAGGCGCGCGAAGCGGCTGCACAGGAAGAGGCCCAGACCGTACTGCAGGACGATGATGCCCAGCAGCAGGCCCAGCTGAAGCAGCGGCTGACCGGTGACAAGTGCCAGTGAGAGGAACCAACCGGGTGTGGACAGCATCACCCCGGCGAGGATGGTGGCGGACAGCGACGCCCCCCGGTCCAACGCCCGCACGCCCCGGCTGCTGAGCCACAGCACCAGCGGCAGGTGCGGCAGGCTGAGCACTATGAGCACCCAGCCCATCAGCGGATTGCCCCCGCCACCAGAACCCGGTACCGACATGCGCAGCACCAGCCCGGTCAGCAGCGCGATCAGCACCTGTCCCACGAACAGACCCACAAAAACCAGGCGCAGGAACATGGTTGCCTGCGCCAGGGTCAAATCGGACCCGTAAAGGTACTGCCTGAGCAGCTTCAAGACTCAGTGTTCAGTGCGGTCTGACAACGTGCCGGTCATGAAACGGCCGAAGAACACGCCGACGAGTCCGAGGACCGTCAGGAAGGCCAGTACCAGACTCGCGTTGATGATGATGGTGATGAAAGTGTTCATTCAGGAACTCCTCAGTCGTAATCACCGTCATTCTACCCGAAGTCCGGGCAGATTTTCAGCCGCTCACGATGCGGCGTGAAAGCGGCTGGCGGGTACGCCACCGCAGGCGCAGGCTCAGAAGCAGGGCCGCCACGAACAGGCCGGCCACCAGGCCCAGCCAGATACCGCGTGCGCCCATGTCGAACACGAAGGCCAGCAGGAGCCCGCTGCCCAGTCCCATGATCCAGTAGGACAGCAGTGAGATGTACATCGGCACGGTCGTGTCCTTGTAGCCGCGCAACGCGCCGCTGGCCGCCACCTGCACCCCGTCTGCCAGCTGGAAGATGGCGGCGAAGCCGATGAACAGCAGCGCGAACGACACGACCTCGGCGTTGGCAATGTCATTGACGTTGAGGTACAGACCCAACACCTGTCTGGGCAGCAGCCAGAACACAGCAGCGGTGACGCACATGAACAGGAAGGCGACTCCCACCCCGGTGAAGGCCGAACGGGCGGCCCCTTCAGGATCGAGCCTGCCCACGTTATGGCCCACCCTGACCGAGGTGGCCAGGCCGATGGCCATCGGGATGTTGAAGGCCATCGAAGCCGAAGCCATGGCCAGCTGATGTGCGGCCAGCTGGGCGCTGCCGAAGCTGCCCATCACGAACGCCGAAACGGTGAACAGGCCGGACTCGAAACCCAGCGTCATGCCAATCGGCAGGCCGATGCGCACCAGCTCGGACAGCATCCTGCCGTGGGGCCGGCCCAGCTCCTGGAGCACCCTGAGGCGACGGTAACGCCGCGTGATGTAGGTGGCCGCCGCCAGGCATTCAGTCAGGTACACGAAGGCGCTGGCGAGCGCCGCGCCACGCAGCCCCATCTCCGGAAACGGTCCCCAGCCTCCGAGCAGCACGCTGTTCAGCAGGATCTTGACGAGCAGGCCCAGGAAGAGGATGAACATGAGCGGCCGGGTGTCACCGGTGCCTTCCAGAAAGCCGCGCAGCGCCACAGTAAGGATCATGGGCACGAAGCCCCAGGAGATGGTGGCCAGGTAGTCGGCTGCCAGGCTCGCGACGGCAGGTTCCTGCCCGGTGAGCAGCAGCAGGGGCTCGGTGAAATTGAGCAGCACGGCGATGGGCACGGACATGAAGAGGGCAAGCCACACCCCCTGCCGCGCCGCAAGGAGCAGCGGTCCCGTCTCCCCGGCCCCGTGCGCCTGCGACACCGAAGGGGACACCGAGTAGAGCACCCCGGAGCAGAATATGAACAGGAAGAAGTACACGGCCGTGCCCAGTGCGACCGCTGCCAGGGGAAGGCTGCCGAGCCTGCCAACCATCACCGTGTCGGTGAAGCCCACGCCGGAATGGGCGAGTTGGCCTAGCACCAGCGGCAGGGCCAGCAGGAGCAGTTTCCGGGTTTCTGGGAGCAGCTTGCTGGCCATGAGCGCATGATGCTATCACGGGCGGCAGGCAATCATGATTCTCGTGCGGACAGGGGCTAAGGTTGGGGCATGCTGAGAGCGATTCTGCTGATACTGCTTCTGGCTGCCGGCGCCGTGGTGGCCCTCTGGCAGTTCGACGTGATTGACCTGCCCTTCGGCCAGGGTGCCCTCCAGAGCCAGCCCGCTCCGCCTGACATCCTGCAGGCGGTGGAGAGCGGCAACGTGCAGGAGATCCTGGCCGCACTCGAGGCCGGCACCCCTGTGGACACCCGCGCTGCGGACGGTTCGACCGCGCTGATGCTGGCCGTGGGCCAGTCGAGTGGCAGCGGCACCGTGAATCTCCTTCTGGAAGCCGGTGCGGACGTGAACGCCAGGGACTTTCAGGGGCAGACTCCCCTGCTGCTGGCTGCCGCCCGCTCCAGCGCGCCCGATACGCTGTTGCTGCTGCTGAACGCCGGCGCGGATCCCACCGTGGTGGACGGTTCAGGCAGGAGTGCGGCGGAGCTGGCAGCTGACAACCCGGCCATAAGCGGCACCATCCTGCTTGAGCGCCTGCAGGAGCTCTCACAGCAACCCTGGAACCCGGACTGGCCGAGCGGCTACGTGGTGCCGGTCGCGGGAGCCACCATCAGCTCGCGCGCCTCACACCTGCCTGGCGCGCTGCGCGCCTACCGGAACGGCCGGCATGAAGGCTTCGATTTCTACCAGGGCACGGTCAGCGTGCCCATCGAATACGGCACCCCGATCCAGGCTGTCGCGGGTGGCACGGTCATCAGGGCCGATACGGACTACGTGGAGATGACGCGTGAGGAGTACGACGCCGTCATCGCCGAATCGCTGGCCAGCAGCGGCACACCCAGTGACAACCTCGACAAGCTCAGGGGTCGCCAGGTGTGGATCAGCCATCCCGGTGGCTTCGTGTCACGCTACGCGCACCTGTCTGCCATCGCACCCGGCATCCAGGTGGGTGTTGCCGTCAGCCAGGGTCAGGATATCGCCAGCACCGGCAACTCCGGCACGCTGGAGGCGGCGATGCTCACGGAGGATGACCCGCACCCGCACGTAGAACTGTGGCGTGGTGACAGCACCTACCTGGGAG
>CAZBBU010000245.1:0-3330 GCA_964489965.1 uncultured bacterium | reverse complement strand
CTTCAGTTCCGCAACATCACTGGAAGCTCCGGCGAAGAGATCCTCGACCTTGAAGGTGCCGTCCCCGCGCATGTCCAGCAGCAGCAGGTGCAGGAACTCGTGGGCCGCCATGGCAGCGAACAGTTCCGCCGTGCTGGCACCTCCGGGACCCAGCCATTCCGCCAGCCGGGCCAGCAGGTTCAGGTCGGCCTCGAGCAGCGTGCCGCCGATCCCGACCAGACCGTCATCCAAGCCGAGCAGTTCACGGACTTCCGCGCGGACGTGGAAACGCCTCGGTTGCGTGAGCCGCCTGTCAAGCGGCAACAGCAACCGCAGCCGCGGGCCGGATCGGCAGGAGCCAGGCTGAAGCATGATGGGATTGTAACCGCCGCCCCTGGCGGCCGGGCCCACAGTCCCGACGCCCGCTGGCGTGGTTTAGAATGACGCGATGAGACGCTATCTGGGCGCCTGGCGCTGGCTCTTGGCCCTCGCACTGCTGGCAGGTTGCGCCGGTGAACTGAACACACCCGGCGAGGCGCTGCGCCTGCTCGGCGGTTCGCTGGAAGACGCCTACCTTGGCGAGCCATACGAGAGCAGCTTCCGTCCTGCCGGTGGTCTCAGACCCTATGAGTTCGAACTGGGCGAGGGCGAACTGCCACCCGGCCTGACCCTCACGGATGGAGTGCTGCGTGGGACGCCGACCGAACTGGGCAACTTCACCTTCACCATCATCCTGACTGACGCCAACCTGTCCAGCACTTTCCTTGAGCACAGGCTCCGGGTGCTGGAATTGCCGGATCCACTCATCGAAGCCGACATGCCGGAGACGGAAGTCAGGGCCCCGTTCACGGTCAGGGTAAGCGTGTCCGAAGCACGGGAACTCCAGGGGCTCAGTACCAGGTTGCGCTGGGATCCCGAGCAGTTCAGTTACGTCGAAGGCAGCCTGGACCAGAACGGTGACGGCTTCGTGCTGTTCGCCGAGACAGGCACCGACTGGCTGCAGGTTGACCTGGCCTGGAGCGGCTCCACCTACACAGGTGAACGCCTCCTCTTCACATTCCAGCTGGAACCCGCCGAACCGGTCCGGCCCGGACTGGCCGTCAGGACCCTTTTCGCCTCCGGCAGCACCAGGAACGAGACTTTTCAGGAGGCCACTTTCGGCGCCCGGGTACCGCCGGTGGCGCCGCCGACCCCGGAGCCGGACACCGGGCATAACGCGCCGCAGGACCCTGGCGTGGAGACAGGACAGCCGCTGGAACCTGCAGAGCCGTCAGCGGAGCCTGAACAACCAGTGGCACCACCGGCACCTGAGACGGAGGAGGGACAGTGAGAACCCTGCTGCGGCTGCTGCTCACGACTACCTGTGTTCTGGCCTGCTCCTCACCGGTCCTGGCCACCACCTACACACTGCTCAGTCTGGAGGAGATGGCCGCTCAGGCCGACCTTGCGTTCCGCGGCACCGTCCGCTCATCTGAAGCGGTCCTGCAGGACGGTGACCCCTGGAGCCGCGTCGTGTTCGAGGTCACGGAAGTGCTCCGTGCCGCAGATCCCCCACTGGTGCAGGACGGCCTGCTGACCCTGGAGTTCCTGGGCGGCACGGCAGACGGCATACAGCTGTCCGTGGCGCTCATGCCGCAGTTCACTCCGGGTCAGGAGGTGATCCTGCTGGTCTACGACGAGCCGTACTTCTCCCCGGTAGTCGGCTTCAACCAGGGTCTGTGGAGCCTGGCTGACAGCGGGGTCTGGCTTGGCGAGGACGGTGTAGCACTGGCACTTGACGACGCCGGCGAGCTCCAACCGGGAGCCGCGGACACAGACAGCGAACGGGTCCTGACTGCTCTGAGGCAACTGCTGGAGGCCGAATGATGCGGCTGGTCGCGCTGTTGTCACTGGTGCTGTTCTCAGGGGCTGTCGTCGCGCAGGAGTACATGGTCGATTCCGCCGGCGGACCGCTTACCTTGCCGGAGCAGGTCGAGGAGGCGTTCGCCGCCTGGGAACAGGCGGGCGCAGCGCAGGTTCCGGTACAGACCGCGAGTGCCGACACCAGCTTCAGGTTCGACACATCCGGGCGGATGGGTCCGGATACCGTTACGCTCACGCTTCAGCGCAGTGGTGACACCAGCGGACAGTCACTGACGGTGCTGATCAACCCCGAAACGTACCGTGACAACGCCAAGGCACTCGTTCATGAAGCCGGCCTGGTGCTGGGCCTTTCTGCCGCGACTGAAGGGCTGATGCATCCGGCAATCGCTGACGGTGACGCAACCACGCCCCAGCCTGCAGACATCGAACGCCTGCTGGCCATGGCGACAGCCGTGCCGGGTGACATCACTGGTGACGGCCTGGTCGGTTTCGCCGACCTGCTGGAACTTGCCGGTCAGATCGGCAGGCGCGGCGTGAACCTCAGTGGAGACCTGAACGGTGACGGGATGGTCACTCCGGAAGACCTGGACGAGCTGCGTCTCCACTACGTATTCACGGAACCCAGCGAACCCGCCCGGCCGGAAACTCCGCCGGCTGACGACGGACCTGCAACCGAGGAACCGGAATCCGAAGCTGTCCAGGACGGGCCGGAAGAGCAAACCGGGACCGAAGACTGAAGCGGCAGCAGGCTCTCAGAAGTGGCTGCGGCGGGTAACGTCCGGCAGCAGGGTCGGGTCACGACCGACGCCGTCCTTCAGGTACAGCACGGCGAGCTCCTGGTCACCCTTCACGCAGATCAGCGTGCCTGTACCGAGCGGTTCGATCAGGTAATCCGTGAACGAACCCAGGGTCCTGCCCGGAAGCATCACCACCATGCTCTCCTGGGCGGCCTCACCCCTGCCTCGGTACTGACGGATGGTGAGGCTGGTGTTGCCGACGTTCACGTTCAATGGGTCACCCGTCAGCGGATAGACGTTTGCCTCCGCGCCACTCAGCCGGTCAAGCAGTGATGTCAGGTCACTCGGTGACACGGTGAGGGCTGCGTGGAAGCGGTGGACCAGGCCCTGGATGACACCGTCACTCAGGTTCACGTTGGCCGCCTTGGCCGAGCCGCGCAGGAAGCCTTCGATGGCCACCCGGCGGCGCGGCACGTTGGCGCTGAGTGTCGCCAGTCTTGACAGTGCCTGCCTGACGAGTTCCTGCGGTTCGCCCACCACGCTGTTGGCGAGGATGCGGAGCACCAGCAGCAGGTCGTCTCGCCGCTCGTTGGTCAGCACGAAATGGGCAGCGAGTGCTTCCGCCACCAGTACGGCCAGTGAGCGACCGAAGTCCTCGAAGCGAAGGTGCAGGTAATCACCCTCGGTGAAGCCGTGCAGTGTGCCGCGACCGGTCTCCAGGGTGACGTGCCGCTCCAGTCGTGTCTCCCGC
>CAZBBU010000244.1:3022-3339 GCA_964489965.1 uncultured bacterium | reverse complement strand
GTGACGCTGAGGCAGGCTTTCCAGATCCGGGGCCTGGATGATGAGGCTGAGGAGAAGCTGATCACTGCGCTGCTTGAGCTCGGAATCGCCGGAGACGGGAACTGACATGCCACTGCTGAAGCCTCTGGAACAGACCCGCTACTCCGAGCGCGGTCCGGTGCCACGACCCTTGAGTATGGGTGCTGGACTGGCGATCATGCTGCTGTGCCTGCAGCACGGGCAGGAACTGGTGGCGCCGTCCGCTGATCAGACCGAAACCGTATTCACCGTACTGGACGGCGAAGGATACATAGTCGAGGACGGCGAACGGCACCCCG
>CAZBBU010000244.1:0-3012 GCA_964489965.1 uncultured bacterium | reverse complement strand
CCCCGTGGCAGCCGGTTCGGTGGTTCACATCCTGCCGGGCAGCAGCAAGGCCCTCATTGCCGGTGATGGCACCTTCACGGTGCTGGGAACCAGGCGACTGAAGGGCAAGGCGCAATGACCACTTCAGGGCGCGACCGGAGACTGAGGCCCGATGCCATGTGGCTGGACAGCTCAGCCTGCGTGGAGTGTGGCCTGTGTGAGGAAGTGGCTCCAGGCATGCTTGCCGATTCCGGCTTGATACCCGTGACCGGACCCACCCTGGAAGCAATGTCAGCTTGTCCCACCGGCGCGATTCGCTGGTTGGAAGGAGAGGAAGAAGCATGAAGCAGATTGACGTCAGGACCATCGTTCCGCGCGAACGGCACCCGCTGATTTTCCAGACATTTGATGAGCTGGAAGTCGGCCAGGCGTTCGAGCTGATCAACGATCACGATCCCAAGCCCCTGTACTACCAGTTCCAGGCTGAGCGGCCCGGAGCCCTCGCCTGGGAGTACCTGGAGGAAGGACCTGATACCTGGCGCGTTCGGGTAGGCAAGGTGGCTGCAGCCGGCACTTGAGCCTCTCGAACTGACGCATACCCCCTGGAGATCCGCCTGGGCACGCCTCATGCCCAGGCGGTTGCTGCCTTGTTCTGAACCCGGGTGTAACGGTGATGCAACGCCCTGCTGCTCATGCTTGTGTGCAAGGAGGTTGTCATGCAGTTATTGACTGGCAGAATTTGGTGGTGTTGCACTCTGGTGCTGCTGTTTCTTGTTTCCTGCGGATCACAGCCGCAGCAGCAGAAACTTCCTGATCCGCCCGCAGCTTTCGAGCTGACATCCGTGTCCGGCTTCTGTGTGGATGTGAAGGACGCGGGAGTGAAGCTGGCCTGGTCAGCACCTGAGGGTGCGTCCACAATCGAGGTATGGCGGGACTCCGTGCTCGTTGCCGAGCTCGGCGGAACAGAAACGGCCTACACGGACACAGATGGTCTGCTTCCGGGCGCAACCGTGACCTATCAGCTTCGAGCTGTCAATGCAGGCGGCGCAAGTGAGACGAGTGAAGTGGAGCTGGACCTCCCGTCTGATCTCTGTGACGGTCTGGTACCAGCTCCACCCGGTGCGGTCGGTGAGCTGAGCGTCAGTGCCGAGTGCATTGAAGGCGGTGCTTCGCTGCAACTGGATTGGAGTCCGGTGGCTGGTGCGGCGCACTATTTGCTTGAACGTGACTACGTGCAACTTGCCGAGCTGCCTGCTGATGTGTCCTCGTACGTGGACTCGGGAGTACTGGCGGGTGAGGGCTACACGTATGCGCTCAGGGCGGTGAACGCGGCAGGTGTGAGTCTGGGTCAGCCGGTCGCGGCCGATGTTCCATTCGACGTGTGCGTGACGTCCGGCACGGTTCTTGCCGCGCACAGTGACTACAACCTCCTCATAGCCGAGAACGGAAGTGTCTGGGGCTGGGGTTACTTCTGGGCAGGCTCAGTGGTGCCCGCCTCGGTCAATGATGTGCACTTGCCGATGGAAGTGCCAGGCCTGACAGCCACGTCGGTCGCGTTGAGCGAAGACCACATTCTGGCGCTTGACGCGCAAGGTCAGGTGTGGGCCTGGGGCGACAACTGGGACGGACAGCTTGGTGTGGGCGAGGCGGTCTCTGAGGTCAGGTCACCCACTGTGGTGGAAGGGCTGCCTCCAGCGGTTGACATCGCTGCTGGTCACTATCACAGCCTGGTGCTGGCGGCTGACGGCACTGTCTGGACGTTCGGGTACAACGGTGATGGGCAATTGGGGAAGCCGTTCACCTTTGACGAACTGTACGTGCCACAGCCCGTCGAAGGTCTCAGTGGCGTGAGGCGAGTGTGGGCAGGCTATGACGTGTCATATGCACTGCTGGAATCGGGTGAACTGCTGGCCTGGGGTGAGAACGATGAAGGCCAGCTCGGTGTGGGGGACTTTGATTCACGTTATGTACCCAAAGAGGTAATTCTGCCTGCAACAGCAGTCGAAGTGGCCGTGGGGCGTGACTTCACGCTGTTCGTACTGGAGGACGGATCACTGTACGGCGCCGGCGAAGGGGAACACCTGGGTATAGGTATGACCACCGACGTGCATGAGTTTCCCGTGCAAGTTCCGGTACCGGGGGACGTTGTCGGAGCCGCTGCGGGCAGGGACCATGCGCTGGCGATCATGGCAGATGGGACACTCTACGGCTGGGGTGACAACGGTGACAGGCAGGCCGCCGACGTGAGTGACTCCTTCGTTTACGACCCGCAGGAAGTGGCCGGCGTAAGTGGAGTGGTTGCCGCTGCTGCAGGTGAGGACCACTCGGTAGTTCTCACTGCTGCCGGTGAACTGTATGCCTGGGGTTCTAATGATGAGAATCAGCTCGGTTGGAACTTGCCGGAGACAGTCATCGGTTTCACAGAAGTGCCACTTGATGCCCAGGTTCAGCAGCTTTCCAGCTATGATCACGCATTGCTGCTCACCGATGCTTCGGAGGTCTGGGCTTGGGGGCGAGGTTCGAATGGCCGCCTGGGACTGGGTGACACCCGCTCTGTATCTGTGCCGACGAAGCTCACGTCCCTGCCCCCGATTGTGTCTGTTGCTGCGGGTGATAGCTTCTCGCTGGCTCTGGATAACACAGGGCAGGTTTGGTCATGGGGCTACAATGTCTTGGGGCAGTTGGGGTTGGGTGATACTGATCGCAGGCTCACACCGCAGCTTGTTGCAGGGCTTTCCAATGTAATGGCCATTTCGGCCGGTAGCCAACATGCCCTGGCCTTGCTGACTGACGGCACCGTCTGGAGCTGGGGTTACAATTACAATGGGCAGTTGGGAATCGGCAATACTACGAACCAGTCAGTTCCGGTTCAAGTCACCCTGCCCGGTAACGCCATGGCCGTAGCCGCCGGGGTTGCTCATTCCGCAGTACTTCTGGATGACGGCACAGTATGGTCGTTCGGCGCCAGGAGGAATGGTGCGATGGGTGACGGGGGTCCCACGTCCGGAAATCAACCCACTCCTGTCAAGGCGA
>CAZBBU010000243.1:1997-3358 GCA_964489965.1 uncultured bacterium | reverse complement strand
CCCGGGGTGCTGGACCTGGGCGTCAACGTCCTGCTCGAGGGCAGCGAGGAGGCGCCTACAGGACTCCTGGACATACCGGCACAGGGCCTGTTCAGCTTCGTCCTCACGGACGTGGCCATAGACGGCGCTGAAGTCACCTTCAGCATGGGCGGCGTGCCGGGCAACCCGGTGTTCGCCGGAACTGTGGAAGGCGACGCCATCACCGGTACATTCAGCCAGGCGGGCCAGGAGTTCGAGTTCGTACTGACACGCGAGGAAGGCGAACCGGAAGGGTTCATCCGCCCGCAGGAGCCGCAGCCGCCCTTCCCCTACGCGGAAGAGGAAGTGACCATCGTCAGCCCGGCGGGTGACGTGACCCTGGCCGGCACGCTCACGCTGCCCGAGGGTCAGGGGCCGTTCGACACGGTGCTGTTCATCACCGGCAGCGGGCCGCAGGACCGCAACGAGGAGCTGTTCGGCCACAAGCCGTTCCTGGTGCTGGCGGACGCTCTGACGCGCGCCGGCTACGCCACTCTGCGCCTGGATGACCGCGGCATGGGCGGCAGTGGCGGCCTGGATGCCGACGCCAGCTACGAGGACCTGACGGCTGACAGTGTGGCCGCGGTGGAATTCCTCCGGGCTCGTGACGAAGTGGGCGCGGTCGGCCTGCTCGGTCACAGTCAGGGCGGCTACCTGGCACCACTGGTGGCGCAGGAAACGGACATCGACTTCGTGATAAGCCTGGCAGGCCCGGCCGTGTCCGGCCTTGAGGTGCTTGAACTCCAGAACCGCCTGATCATCGAAGGTTCCGCCCCCACTGACGGCAGCGTCAGCCCCGAGGAAGTCGAGGAAGTGGTAACCGGGCAGATCAGCTTCCTGCGGGAAGTGGCGGAGCTCCTTGACAGCGGCGACGTCGAAGCGGCGCGCGAACGGGTGCGCACTGAGGTGGCGCCGGCCTTCGCCGGGCTGCCGGAAGACCAGGCCGAGCAGCTGATAGAGGAACAGGTCGACGCGACCGTGAGCAACTCCATGGCTTCCTTCATGACCTTCGATCCCCAGCCGTCCCTGCAGCAGCTGACGGTGCCGGTGCTGGCCGTTTTCGGTGGCCTGGACGTGCAGGTTGACGCTGCACAGAGCACCGGTCCGCTCGAGGACGCGCTCGAGGCGGCGGGCAACGACGACTACACGATCACGGTCATTGATGACATGAACCACGTGCTGCAGCCTGCCGAGACGGGCATGCTGGAGGAGTACCCGCTCATCGAGACAACCGTGCACCACGACCTTCTGGACCTGGTTCTTGCCTGGCTGGAAGAGCGCTTCTGAGGTCTGTCAGTTCCTGGCTGTAACGCCGGGCGCCGGCCCCCGCAGCAGGGGGGCGG
>CAZBBU010000243.1:0-1987 GCA_964489965.1 uncultured bacterium | reverse complement strand
TTTTTTTTTCGGGGGGGGGGTTTTTTTTTTTACTGTGGGGGGGGGCGGGCGCCCGGTTCTCTGTTCAGCGGGATCGGCTCAGCGCTTGAAGACCAGCGCCACGTCATCAAGCGTGGTCAGGTGCAGGTAGCCGTCCGTGAAGCCGTAACTGTTGGCGAGCCCCAGCTGTGCCACGAACTCGTCCGAGATCGACTCCGGCGGGCAGGCCATGCGCGTCAGCATGATCGGTCCGACCACGAAGGAGCCGTCCTCACGGGCTTCGAACGAGCCGCTGCCGCGGTTGCAGTCAGCCACCACGAACATGCGGTCTTCAGCGAAGTCGAAACGAACCGTGTACTCGCCGAAGTCAGGTGTGCTCACGCTGCCGTCCGCGTACTGGATGTTGAGCAGCTGCCACTCACCGGCGAGTCCCTGCGGATTGACGGTGCCGGCTGCCGGCATGCAGGCTGCAGCAATGAGCGCGAGCAGCGCCACGGGCAGAAGTAGTCTCTTCATCATTGCCTCCTGAGGGTGCATTATGCGCCAGCGGCCGGCTGCTGATGGTGAAGTCTGCTGCTGTTCTCGTGCCCGGCGGTTGCCGGCATCTGACGCCGAACGCAGTCGTCACGTTATGTATCTGGATGATATGAACACCGTCCAGCACGACATTCGTGGCTCACCACATGTAAACTGGGCCCATGCGACTCTCTGCAAACACCAATCTGGTCAAACGCGCCGCAATGACGCTGACGCTGCTGCTGGGAACTGCCGTCATGGCACAGACCTGTGAACCGCTGACCGGCGAACCGCTTCGGGTCGGCGTGCTGCCCGTGATGAACACCCTGCCGTATTTCGTAGCCGCCCAGGAAGGCTTTTATGAGGCCAACGGCGTCAACGTTGAGCTGGTACCGGTCGAAAGCGCCAGGGACCGCTCGATCGGCCTGCAGACTGGTCAGCTTGACGTGGGCAATAACGACGTCATGGGCGCCGTGATGCAGGTCGCTTCCGGTGATGAACTCAAGATCGTGCGTCATGACAGCTTTGAGACCGGCGTGCGCTTCTTCTCGATCGTCACGAGTGCTGACAGTGGGCTCGACACGGTGGAGAAGCTGATCGAGGCGCTGGAGAATGACACCGCCCAGGTGGCCATCGGTCACAACACCGTCACGGAGTACATGGCCTACAAGCTGCTTTCCGATGCCGGTTACGAACCCCAGGAGAACGACTGGCTTGAAGTGAGCGCCATTCCGCTGCGCCTGGAACAGATGTCCCAGGGCCTGGTGGCGGCCGCTCTTCTGCCCGAACCGCTGACCACCCTCGCTGTCGACGTGCAGGGTGGCACGGCAGTGCTGCAGGACAGCGCCACTGCGTTCGTTCCGGTGGCCCTGACCGTGACCCAAGCTGCCCTGGACACGCGTCCGGGCGACGTATGCGCGTTCCTGACCGCTTACCAGCAGGCGGTGGAAGCGATCAACGCTGACCCGGAAGCCTACCGGCACAACGAGATCCGCATCCCGGAGCCCATCATCGCCAGCTACCAGGTGCCAACCTTCATGGCGCCGCGCGTTCCCAGCGAGGCCGAGATGGATCTGGTGCAGGACTGGATGGTCAAGGTAGGCATGATCGACGAGGCAGTACCGTACGACGACCTGGTTGACGGCCGTTTCGTGCCCAGCGACGACTGACGCGCTCCGTGGGCGGGCCGCTGCTCGAATTTTCTGGGGTCGACTTCGCCTACCGGGACGGGCCGAAGGTACTGAGCGGCTTCAACTGGCAGCTTGAGGCCGGCGAATTCTGCTGC
Organism: uncultured bacterium; assembly: GCA_964489965.1. Taxonomy (GTDB): domain Bacteria; phylum Deinococcota; class Deinococci; order Deinococcales; family Trueperaceae; genus CALDPK01. The sequence continues at coordinate 207 of CAZBBU010000243.1, read as the reverse complement.
GTGCTGGGACCGTCCGGATCCGGCAAAACCACGCTGCTTTACCTGACGGCTGGCATCCGCACGCCGCAGGCCGGCCAGGTGAAGCTGGCGGGTGAGACCGTCTCAGGCCCATCGGGTCGCGTCGGACTGATGCTGCAGGATTACGGACTGCTGCCCTGGTTCACGGCCAGGCGCAATCCCTCTTTATCAGAATATCTGTAATCAATA
>CAZBBU010000242.1:238-3376 GCA_964489965.1 uncultured bacterium | reverse complement strand
GGTCGTGCACGGTGGCACCGACGGGGCAGACGGGCTCGCAGGGTGCCTTCTCACAGTGCTGGCACAGCATCGGCTGGTGGTAGTAGTCCGGGTTGTCGATGCTGCCGCTGTAGTAGTTGTCGATGCGCAGCCAGTGCATCTCGCGGCCCACAGCCACCTGGTCCTTGCCGACGATCGGGATGTTGTTCTCCGACTGGCAGGCGACCACGCAGGCGTTACAGCCCGTGCAGACGTTCATGTCAATGACCATGCCCCACTTGTAGGAGTTGTACTCGAAGTCGGGGTAAAGGTCCGATTCGTGGTGGGCCACAGGATGCACGAAGTGCGGGTGTTCCGGCTCGGCCTGGAACTCGGCAAGGGTGCCATGCCGGACGATGTGGCGGGCTTCGCCCGTGCCTTCCAGCGCGTGATGCATCTGCGTGCTGACCAACGGATGGCTGCCACCGGCCACGTTGACCGTGGCGCTGGCGGCGAAGCTGCCGGCGGGTCGCAGTTCGTTGGCGTTGAAGCCGATGCCGGTGCCGATCCGGCCGCCTGCGCTCCGGCCGAAGCCCAGGTGCAGGGTGATGCTGCCGGCGGCCTGGCCGGGCAGCACCCAGGCCGGAACCGTCAGCTGGCGACCGTCCGTGTTGATGTTCAGCAGGTTGCCGTTGGAAACGCCCAGCCGCTCGGCGTCACGCGCGGACAGCAGTGCGGCGTTGTCCCATACGAGTTTGGTGAACGGCTTGGGCACTTCCTGCAGCCACCCGTTGTTGGCCCAGCGGCCGTCCTCGAGGCTGGGGTCGGGCCGGAACACCAGGCTGAAATCGCCTTCCGGCACCTGCGGTGCTGTCAGCGCCTGCAGGGTAGGGGTCACGGTCTGAGAGGCGGTGCCGGGCACGCTGCCCTGGTAGAGGCTGTTGCGCCAGAAGGCATCGAAACTGCCGGTGACCCGGCTGGTCCAGTAACCGTTCAGCAGCTGGTAGGCACTGGCTTCCGTGTCGCCTCTGAGGACAGCCAGGAACTGGGTTTCGTTGAGGCCGCCGTAGAAGGGTCGGATCAGGGGCTGGGCGATGGTGGTTGTACCGTCGTAGGCGCGCAGGTCCGTCCAGGTCTCCAGGAAGTGGGCCTGGGGCACGTGCCAGCCGCTGGCCTGTGCAGTTTCATCAGCGTAGAGGCCCAGGTGGGCGCTGAAGGGCACGTTGCCGAGTGCCGCGGCGAAGCCGCTGGCCACCGGCGCGGTGTGCAGCGGGTTGACGCCCAGCATGAACAGGGCCTGTACCTCACCGGCCGACATGCCTTCGGCGAGTTCAGCCAGCGGATCAGCAAGCGGGGCGACTGCTTCGGGTGGCGTCAGGTACTGCACGGTGGAACCCACGTTGCCGAGGGCTTCGTTTATGGCGTGAACCAGCGCCTGTGCTTCAGCCGGCAGGTACTGGCTGGCAACCACCAGGCTGCGTCCCGGGGTGGAGCTCAGGTCCGCCACCATGGCGCTGACCAGGTTGGCGTCAACGCTGCCCGGGACAGCGTCCGAGACGCCCTGTGCCGCCACGCCCAGGCTGGCGGCGACGGCGTTGATCAGGGCGATCAGGTCAGCCTCGCCAACCGGTACGCGGTGATCGGCGATGGAGCCGAGCGGCGTGGGCGTGGGCTCGAACACGTACAGCCGGCTCATGGAGTCGCCGGCGTCGCGGATGCGGCGGCGGGCTGACAGCTGGTTGGCGTAGCGCAGACGGCCGGGCCAGTCACTGATGAAGTCCGCCCCGAAGGAGACGACCACGTCAGCCGGGGTCAGGTCGAAAGCCGGCATCAGCGGTTCGCCAAAGGCCAGCTGTGTGCCCTGGTAGATGCGGCGGCTGCCGGTTGAGTCGTACTGGAGCCACTGGGCCTGCGGCCACTGTTCCAGGAAATCCGTGATCGCCGAGGCGAGTGAAGGCGAGGTGACCGGTTCGGTCAGCAGCACCACTCCACTGCCGTCACCACTCGCTTGAAGGGCTGCGCCCGCGGCCTCGGCGAAGCTGGTCAGGTCACTTATCTCACCCGCACGCAGGACGGTCTGTGAACGGTCCGGGTCGTACAGGGAAAGGATGCTCGCCTGCGTGACGGCGCTGGTGGCGCCCAGGCTGGCGGGATGGTCAGGATTGCCCTCGAGCTTGGTTGGCCTGCCCGCGTGGCTTTCCACCAGCACGCCCTCTGCGTAACCGCCGGCGGAGAAGGCGCTGGCGTAGAACAGCGGCTTGCCCGGAACCAGCTCTTCTGGCTGGCGGACGTAGGGGACCACTTTCTCAGCCGCGCTCAAGGGGCGGGCGCAGGCGGTCAGGCCCGCCAGGGCCAGCGAGGCACCCAGGAACTTGAGGAAACCGCGGCGGTCGACAGCGCTTTCCAGCGGGGCGGCCTGGCGCGGGAACTCCTTGTGCAGGTAATCCTGGAACTCGGGGCTGTCTCCCAGTTCTTCCAGGCTGCGCCAGAACTCGGGACCCTTGCGGTCGCTGATCAGTTCGCGCAGTTCGGTGATGTTCAGGTTATCGCTCATCGGTGGCACGTCGAGCACATCGGGAGCTTGTCGGTGTTGATCTGGTATTCGGCGACCAGTGCATGGCCAAGCTCCAGCTGGTCATGCGGCCTCTGATATGACATGTTGAACACCTCGCTTAGTGGTCGGACCTGGGTTTCCGGGGCGCGGTGGCACTCCAGGCACCAACCCATGGTCATTGCCTCGGTCTTCCATATACCGTCCATCTGATCGACCTGACCGTGGCAGGATGAGCAGCCCACCCCGTTGTTCACGTGTGCGCTGTGATCGAAATAGGCGTAGTCCGGAAGGTCATGCACGCGGTTCCACTGGACCGGGACGTCCGCGTCCCAGCTGGCCTGCAGCACTGACAGGGCAGGGGAGTCAACCCGGATCTGCGAGTGGCAGCCCATGCAGGTTTCAAGCGGCGGGATGCCGGCGCTGGGGGCCACTTCCACTGTCGTGTGGCAGTAGCGGCAGTCGAGCCCGAGCTCACCGGCGTGCAGGCTGTGCTGGAAGCCGATCGGCTGCGACACGGGCACGCCGATGCGGTTGTTCACTGTCCTGGCCACGTAGACCATGCCTGCCACCAGCAGGACCAGGAAGACACCGCCGCCGACCAGCAGCCATCTCAGCAGGGCATTGGC
>CAZBBU010000242.1:0-228 GCA_964489965.1 uncultured bacterium | reverse complement strand
GGCGGCGCCTGGCGCGACCGCCTTGCTTGTCATCAGGCGAGAACAACCGGTCGCCGTTAGGCCCTGCCGACCGGAAACATGATGATAACTACGATACTTTATTTCGGTACACCCCTTCTGGCTGCGTCGATGTCCGCTGGCGGCAAGGCGAGCCTCGAAGATTGGAAAACTGCTGCAGGACGGCATAGGTACAACCAATCTAGCACAAGCAAAAAACCGGGCAGCCGG
>CAZBBU010000241.1:2494-3390 GCA_964489965.1 uncultured bacterium | reverse complement strand
GGGCCGCTTCCAGGGACGCACCTCGGAACCGGTCACCATCAACATTCCCGAAGACCGCGCAAGTGCAGTGACGATAGTGATTCCACCGGAAGAACCGGAGGAAGAATGAAAGGCAGTGCAGGCAAGAGTGAACTACTGGTTGTTCAAGACTGAGCCGGGAAGCTTCTCATGGGACGACCTGGTGGCATCCAGGGACAGCACCACCATGTGGGACGGGATCAGGAACTATCAGGCGCGCAACCTCATGCGTGATGACATGAGACCAGGCGACGGCGTGCTGTTCTACCACTCGCAGACGGCGGAACCCGCGGTGGTGGGCGTTGCCGAAGTGGCCAGTGAAAGCTATCCGGATCCCACACAGTTCGATCCTGAGAGCCGCTACTTTGACCCGAAGGCCAGCGTGGAGAAGCCCCGCTGGTTCCTCGTGGACGTCAAGGCCGTGCGGAAACTCGAGCGGCCGGTCACCCTGGCTGAGCTGCGGCTGGAAGCTGAGCTTGAAGGCATGGAGCTGCTGAAGAAGGGCAACAGGCTGAGTATCCAGCCCGTCAGGGAGGCGGAATTCCTCCGCGTCCTGCAACTGGCCCATACTTAAACAAGCGGGTATCATGATGCATGTTGAGTGAGAGGCGCCACAGCATCCTCAGCCTGGTGGCGCAGGCCTACATCGCCAGCGCCAGACCGGTGCCCTCGGCGTACGTGGCAGAACAGCTGTCAGTCAGCAGCGCCACCGTCCGCAACGAGTTCTCGGCACTCGAAGAGCACGGCATGCTGCAGCAGCAGCACGTTTCGTCCGGCCGCATCCCATCTCTGCGCGGCCTCAGTTACTACGCCAGCAACTTCATCCCGCCCGGCAGCCTGCCCCGGATCGCAGCGGGCGCTGCCCACACCATCCACCT
>CAZBBU010000241.1:0-2484 GCA_964489965.1 uncultured bacterium | reverse complement strand
CTGCCCCGCAGGCAACTCCACTTCATCAGTTCACGCATCAGCGAGGCGCACGGAGCCAATCTGCTGCAGGACATCGCCAGACTGGCTGCGGATCTGTCCGGATATGCCGTGGTGGTGCGATTCTCCGCTACCGGTGAGCTGCGTGTACTGTAGGTGCACCTGAGCGTTCTGTCTGAAGAGCGGCTGCTGGCAGTGGTCATCCTCGAGAACGGGCTGGTCAGGCAGCACGTGGTTGAGCTCTCGCCCATGCCGGAGTCGGCTGTGATCGGCGAGGCCGAGATCAGCCTGCGCCAGCTGACCGTGCCGCTGCAACAGCTTGGTTCGGAACTGTACCGGCTGGCACATCAGCGCGACGGCGATCTGCGCCGGCTGCTTCTGGCTCTGGCCGCCGGCGCAGAGGACCTCTATCCCGTGCAGCTGTTCAGCCATGGGATCGGCAATCTGCTCACGGAACCGGAGGCGCAGGACCCGGAGTTCGTGCGACTGGCGCTGCAGGCGGTTGAGACACCCGACGGTGGCGCCGAGGACGCGCCCGACCTGGACCTGGTGCTGGCCGAGAGCACGGCCCGGGTGCGCGCCGCACTGCGCATCGGCAGGTCGCGTGCCGAACTGAACCTCATCGGGCCGGTCCGGATGCGCTATCCCGAGACCTTACGCATCGCCAGCGGCATTCAGACTGCACTGGGCGCCCCTGAAGCGCGCTCCATAAACTGAAATTTCACAGCCCATGACGACCGAATCGGCCTACACTGAGTAACTGTGCCTGAGGCAGCTCCCAATCCCGTCTACCTGAGGACTCAGCAGGGCCTGGCCGCCTTCGTGTCAGCCACTGCTGCCACACGGGTACTGGACAAGGCGCTGGCGGATGCCGGCGTGTCGCCAGAACGGGTGCGCGCCCGGCAGATGAGGGCACTGCTGCTGGGGCCCGTGCTGGATGAACTTGACCGCATCCTGCCGCGCAGTGGCCTTGAACGGAATCTGGAGGCACTGGCCGCCGCTCTTGATGACGGCCGGCCGCCGCCCGAACCGGTCAGCGTTGCGGCACGCACGGTCGGATCACTGCCCGGTTCCGCCCAGGTGGCGCGGAGCCGCACCGCCCGGGTCATCAGCGGGGTGCGTACCGAGCTCATCCGCTCACGCCCGAACACGGAGGCTGACCTGAAGTCGGCGGTACTGGAACTGGCGGCGATTGACAACGTGACGCTAGTAGCCGCTGTACGCGCCAACGGCGAAACGGTGTTCGCACGCGGCGCCGGTGACGTAGCCTCGCTGGCCAGGTTGGGCCGGCTGGCGCTCTCACTGCTGCTCAAGAGTGGACCTCTCCGGATATTCTTCGTGGCCACGGAAACTTCCAGCCTGTTGCTGTTCCCCTGGGGCAGTGATGCGCTTCTGCTGACCGGCAAGCCCGAACTGAACGTCGGTGCTGTCGTAACTTCATTCACGGATCTGGTTCGCAACAAGGAGGAAACATGAGACGCGCATCGCGCCTGTTGACCGTCGTGCTTCTGTGGGCGGCCCTGCCGCAGCTGGCTGCAGCACAGGGTCAGGAAACCCTGCAACGCCACACGGCTGCGCTCGACAACCTTGTTGCCAGCGTCAATCAGCTCGGCACTGACAACACCGCCAGCCTCGACTCGCTGGAGTCAGCCGCCAGCACCATGAGGCTGCTTGAGCGTGACACCGAGAGCAGCACCCTGGTGGCGGCCATGGAACAGGTGTTCGAGAACGCCAGGCTGGCGATCCGCAACCAGAGCCGCGCTGACCTGTCGGTTCAGACGGCAGTGCTCCGTGGCGGCTTCCAGCGTGGACTCATGGAGAGCTCCCTGGCAACCGGAAGCGTGGCGGCCGCCCAGCCCGGCTTCAACCAGCTGGCTTCGGAACTCAACCTTGACGGCGAGGCACTTGACGGCATCGCAGCTGCCTCGAACCTGGAGCAGCTGCTGGCCAGCTACCGGGCCGGTCTGGCGCGCAACATGGCCAGCCGGCTCGAAGTGATGGACAGCCAGTTCCAGACCGATCAGGCCGCGGCTTACGTGACGCTGGCGGGCGCTTACGGAACTTCCCTGAGCATTCAGGATGCCCCGCAGACACCAGCTGACCTCAACCGGGACTTCAGCGAACTGATCAGTGCGGTGGTGGCTGGTGACCAGGAAGTGGTGCTCGCCCTTTCCGCCGACCTGCAGGAAGTGCTGAACGGACTGGGCGCCGCGGGGCCCACAGAAACTGCACCTGAGCCAGCACCCGCACAAGGTGCGCCTGAGCCGGCACCTGTAGAAGATTCGCCGGAACCGGCACCTGCGGAACAACCCGCAGCTCCCGCGGCAGTGGAAACCGTCACGGAGGAAGCCCCGGCCGAACAGCCCGAGGTGGCCGAAGCACCGGCACAGGAAACGACCGTTGAGCCAACCGAAGCAGGGCCCGAAGCCCCGGCCGAGCAGGCTCTGCCAACGCTGGCGACGCTGGCGGACTTGCGGGACGAGGTCC
>CAZBBU010000240.1:0-3397 GCA_964489965.1 uncultured bacterium | reverse complement strand
CTGCCACTACGTTGTCCAGGATGGTCACCACCGAGAAGCGGTGTCCCAGTGACGCGGCCAGCAGCAGCGATGCCTCGCCTGGCCCGATGACCGGAATGCTGACCAGCTCGCGGGCAGCCTCGAGGCCCGGGTCGCCGAAGCAGCCCAGGATCACCGCGTCGAAGCCATCCTTCTCTGCCTGCATGACACCCTCGAGTGTGGCCGGGACACTGAGCAGCTCCTCGTAGGCCGACTCGATCGAGGCCGGTCCTTCGGGGACGTCCACCACCACGACTTCGGTGCCTGCAAACGCCCAGGAATTGAGCAGTTCCTGGCGCCTCAGCATCTCGCCCGCGCCCATCGGACCTTTGGACATCGGTCCGGGTACCAGGTATTGGATCTTCACTTAACGATCACCCCTTCATCTGCTAGAACTCTGTTTCGGTTGCTGAGTTTAGGTCGGCTTCGTTCGCCCTCACCGGGACGTTCTCAGCCCGGGATCAGGTCGTGTTTCTTCAGGAAGCCGACCACCGAAGCGAACCAGGCGTCGTGCTCCTCTATCTGCGGCGAGTGGCCGGAGTTCTCGAAGATGACGAGTTCGCTGTTGGGCAGCAACTCGTGCAGCTCCTCGCTCGCCTCAACCGGGGTGATCCAGTCGTGCCTGCCCACGGTGATCAGCACCGGCACCGTGATCTCATGCAGACGGTCCCTGATGTCGTAGTTGGGCAGGTTGTGGCTGAACGCGAAGTTGTCAGCCAGGTAATTGAGTTTCATGTTCTTCAGGCGCTCTGCTCCGGCCACCGGGTCGTAGTTCACGTCGTAGAGCGGCTGGATGGCGCCGAACAGTTCACGGAACTCGTCGTTGTCCCTGAAGCTGCCGCCCAGAGCGCGCTCCACCAGCTCCTCGGTCAGCCAGGGGAAGTCCTTGGCACGGGCCAGCGCGTTGCGTTTGGCTTCTTCGTCGTAACTGCGCCCAGCAGTGTCACGCAGCACCAGCGCCCTGACCCGCTCCGGATAGGCAAGTGCGTACTCGAGGCTGAGGAAGCCGCCGTAGGAGCCCCCGGCCATGATCAGCTGCTCGGCACCGAAATGCTCACGCAAGGCGTCGATGTCGGCCGTCCATTGCTCGTGGGTGTAAGGGCCTTCCCAGGTCGAGTCGCCACTGCCGCGCGCGTCGTGGGTTACGACGCGGAACCAGCGGTCAAGTTTTCCGAAGGCGCGGCGGGGTTCGGCGTGGGATGACATGCCGGGCGCACCATGGTGTCCGAGGAACAGTGGCGCACCTTCCGGCCCCGTGTGCTCGACCACCAGGTCGACTCCGTTTATGTGAATGGTCTCGAGCAATTCGCAGCCTCTCGGGAGCCGAATGTATCCGCCTCCTGTGGAATTGCTCCTGAATATATACCCTCATGTTCCGGCTACCGCAACGCCATTTCAGCTAATGTACACAGCCTGTGTCCCTGGCCGTAAAACGGCCGCCCTCAGCCCGGTGCGCCGATCAGGCGGGAGATGTCCTCCGCAGCCTGACGGACTGCCTCGATGTGGCTTTCCAGCCGCTTGTCGTCGAGGCGCAGCACCGGCCCGGCGATGCTGATGGCCGCAGTCACCTCACCCCGGTGGTCACGGATCGGTGCGGCCACCGAGAAGGCGCCCTCATCCAGATCGTTCTCACACACGTGATAACCACTCTGCCGGATCTCAAGCAGGATGCGCCGCAGCTTGTCCGGCTCGGTGACGGTCCAGTCCGAGAAGCGTTCAAGCTCGCCGCCCAGTATCTCCTCCTGCACCTCTTCAGGTGCGTGGGCCAGCAGCACCTTGCTGCCGCCGCCGGCATGCAGGGGTCCCAGGCGGCCCGGTTTGGCGAACAGGCCGACGTTGTGCGGCCCCTGGCTGACGGCCAGGGTCAGGCTGTGCAGACCCTCGCGCACGGTTAGATGGGTGTTCTCCGCCGCCTTGGCCATCAGCGAGTCCATCACCGGCCGGGCCGTCTGCATCAGGTTCGTCTGGCCTTTGGCCTCCTCACCCAGCAGCACCGCCCGGTACCCGAGGGTGTAACCGCGGGTGCTCTCATTGCGGGCAACGTAACCGCGTTTCTCCAGCGTGTAAAGCATCCGGAAGACGTGTGACTTCGTGCTTCCGGTCAGTTCAGCGAGCCTGGTGACGCCGGCACCGGAGTTCCGGGCCAGCGCTTCCAGCAGTTCAAGGGCAGCGTCAACCGCCGCGATCGTGTAAGACATGGGAAATCTGTTACCTGTAGCCTCTCGGTCAAATTTGGTCTGGTGTGTGATTATAACCGCCAGCCGTTGCACTGTGTGAAACCTGGCTGTCTCAGGGTACATTCAGAAGCAATGACCGAAGCCTTCTCTACCGACACCAGGACCGCCCTGATCACACTTCTCCGCGAACGCCGCACCACCGGCCCACTCCGCTACGACCCTGACCGGAAACCCGACCATGCCGTGGTGCTGGACGCCATCGAGTCCGCCCGCTGGGCACCGAACCACAAACGCACCGAACCGTGGCGCTTCTATGTGCTGGGCGACTCCCAGATCCAGGGACTGGCTGACGTGAACGCCGAACGCATGCGCCGCGCTGGCGCCAGTGCAGAAAGCATCAGCACCAAGCACCAGGAATGGGCCGGCACTCCCGGCCTGATGGTGCTCATGTGCCAGCATGCAGCCGAGCATGACGATGTTCTCCGCAAGGAGAACTACGCCGCCTGCGCAGCCGCCGCACAGAACTTCCAGCTGCACCTGTTCGCGAACGGCATCGCGGCCAAATGGAGCACCGCGGCCTGCTGGGACATCCCGGAGTTCTGGCCACTGCTCGGACATGAGAACTGGCCCCAGGACATGGAGCCAGTCGGACTGTTCTTCTACGGAATCCCGGCCAGCCTCCCGCCGGCAAGGCGCAACCTGGAGGCGCAGGACGTGACCGTCGACCTGCGCGCTACAGCGCCCTGACCGAACCGCCGTCCACCAGCACGCTGCTGCCCGTCATGTAGGAAGCCGCCTCTGACACCAGGAAGGTGGCAACCCGGCCGAACTCCGCGGGCTCACCAAGCCGGCCCATGGGAATCTGCGCCACCGAAGCCGCCTGCACCTCTTCAAGCGGAATGCCCTCACGTTCCGCGCGTGCCGCGTCCAGCTGGCGGGTGCGGTCCGTGAGGATGCGCCCGGGTGACAGCATGTTCACCCGCACGGAATCACCGGCCAGCTCGGCCGACAGGTGCTTGACCAACGCCTGAATTCCGGGCCGGAACACGTTGGACAGCAGCAGGTTGGGCAGCGGCTGTTTGACGCTTGACGATCCCAGTACCAGCACCGAGCCCGCGCCGGTGCTGCGGAAGTGCGGCAGCGCGAAGCGGATGCTGCGCGTCACGCTCATCAGTGTAAGCTCGAAGGCCCGGCTCCAGGCC
>CAZBBU010000239.1:0-3406 GCA_964489965.1 uncultured bacterium | reverse complement strand
GGCAGGCGCAGCACGCGGCGGCTGACCAGGTTGAGCAGCAGCGACGCCAGGGCCACCAGTGCGCCGACCTGCCAGCCGAACAGAAGACCCGCCAGGGCCGCCAGGTTCACCTGGTCGAAACCGATGGGCCACAGCCGCTCCCTGGTGTCGGCAAAGCGCCTGAGTGCCAGGCCACCCAGCCTGTTGATCAGTGTCAGCACACCCGCGGCGATCATGGCCCCGCTGAACGCCTGCCAGAACGTGGGCAGGCCACTGGCCGGCTCATACATGAAGGTGCCCAGCAGCGCCACCAGCAGAGCCGGCAGCGTCAGGGAATCGGGCAGCGTCATCGTGTCCAGGTCGATGAACGCCAGGATGACCAGCATGGCGAAGAGGATGAACAGCGGGATGACGCTGAAGCCGAAGTCGATGAAGTTCCAGCGCCAGGCCAGGGCGAAGAAGCCGCCGGCCACTATGAGCTCAACCAACGGATAGCGTGCACTGACCGGTTTGCCGCAGCCGCGGCATTTTCCACGCTGCACCAGCCAGGAGAACACGGGCACCAGTTCAGCCGGACCGAGTTTCCTGTTGCAGTGCGGGCAGTGCGAACCGGGCCACACGACCGACTCACCGCGCGGGAGCCGCCAGATCACCACGTTCGAAAACGAGCCGATGAGTCCACCGAAGAGGGCTGCCACGCAGGCTCCCCAGATGACCAGGTTCAGGTTGTCCATGCAGTCAATCTCCCTGGCGCCCCGTTGCTTGCCGGCGGCGCGACAGTTCTCATCATGCGGGTGCTACACTTGCAAACGCTATGAAACGAGTCACCTACATGATACTCGCAACCGTCGCCATCGCATTCCTGGGGTCATTGAACCTGCAGGCGCAGGCCCCCGGTGCACGCATTGCGTTCATCAACTCGCAGCAGGCACTCGATGCCCATCCGGCCGGTGCGGCTGCCCGGGAGATCGAGCAGCGTGGCATCGCAGAGGTTGAGGAGATCCAGTCAAGTCTCAACGCCATTCTGGAGCGCGCCCGTTCCGGTGCCCAGATCACACCCGAGGAGCAGGAGGCCTTCCAGACCGGCCAGATCGCCCTGGAGTCAACTGCCCAGCGTTACCGCGAGGAAGTCGCGGCAGCCGCCGAACCCGCAGTCGTCGCAGTGGATACCGCACTCAAGGAGCTGGCAGCCGAACAGGGCTACGCGGTCGTCTTCGATTACGAGGTCGCCAGCGCCACTGGCCTGGTCGTTTACGCGCAGGATGGCCTGGACGTGACCCAGCTGGTCATCGACCGCCTGCAGTAAACCTCAATCGTCACCGGCGAGGCTGGCCAGGAACTTGCGGTCAGCCTCGCTCAGTTCAGCCGTCTCAAGCAGGTCCTTGCGCCGCGCAAACGTGCGGGCAAGGGCCTGTTCCCGTCTCCAGGCCGCCACCTTGCCGTGATGGCCGGACAGAAGCACCTCCGGTACTTCCTGGCCGCGCCATACGGGTGGTCGCGTGTACACGGGGTGATCCAGTATCCCGGTTGAGAAGGAATCCTGTTCGTGACTCTCGGTCTTGCCCAGCACCCCGGGCAGCAGCCGGGCGGTCGCCTCGACCAGCACCAGGGCCGGCAGTTCCCCGCCCATCAGCACGTAGTCGCCGATCGAGATTTCGCGGGTGACCAGGCTTTCCACGCGCGAGTCGAAACCTTCGTAGCGTCCGCACAGTATGCACAGGTGCTGCCTGCTGCTCAGCTCCTGTACCAGAGACTGATCCAGCGGCTGGCCCGCGGGGCTCACCAGGATCACCTCATCCGGGGGCGGCGTCATGGCCCGGGCCTCCTCGATCGCCTGGGCCGCCATGTCCACCCTGATCACCATGCCCGCGCCGCCGCCGTAAGGGGAATCATCCACCTTGTAGTGGGGCGGTTCCGCGAACTTCCGCAGGTCATGCACGTCAAGTTCGGCGTGTCCCTGCTCCAGCGCCTTGCCGAGCAGGGCTTCGCCACGCCAGGCTTCAACCAGGGAGGGGAAGAGGGTGTAGATGCTGTATCTCATGTGGGTTTCTTCCCCGTCACAGCAGTCCGTCCGGCGGATCCAGCAGCTCGATGGCATCATCGTGGACCGCCACGTAGGGCGCGTTGAGCGGCAACAGCTGCCCACCGGGTTCCACGGTCAGGAACTCGTGCCCGCTGGCACCGGCCACCCGGGCCACAGTGCCGAGCCTGACGCCATCAAGCAGCACCGGTAGGCCCAGCAGCCCATCCGTGAAGACGGTGGGTACCAGGTCCGCGGGCAGGTCCCTGCGGTCCACGGACACCACGGCATTGGTGAGTTCCCGTGCCCGTTCCACACGGCGTACTCCTTCGAACTGCACGGCGAGCCCGCGGTTGTGGCGCCGCACCACGCGCAGTGTCAGGGTGCCGTGGCCCTCAACCTCCAGCTGCAGACCCGGCTCCAGCAATGCGGATTCCGCAGCGCCGTTGGCGTGAAACAACAGCTCACCGCCCAGACCGATGGTGCGGCCCAGGCGGCCGAGCTGCAGTGTGCGCTCAGTTTCTGTTGTCACTTGCCGGAATGCGACTGGCCGTTATTCAACCAGCTGGACCTCGACACGCTGGCGACCGTCTGAGGCCGCCCGTGCCAGGGTCCTGATGCTGTTGATGATGCGGCCACCACGGCCGATGACCCGGCCGGCATCATCCTTGGCGCAGTGAATCTCCAGGCGGACGCCCCTGCCGTCACGGTGGGTTTCCACCCGGGCGGCGTCATTATCCGAAACGAGGTTGTGGACTATCAGGGCTACCAGTTCCTGCGACAACGACGACCTCTCTTCTCAGCTGATCAGGCAGCGGCACCTTCAGCAGCTGCCACACGCCTGGTGTAACGTTCGCGATTCTTGGCCTCAACCTGACCGACTTCAACTCCGGCCTTCTCGAGCAGCCTGAGGGCGGTGTCAGTGGGCTGTGCGCCCTGGCCGAGCCAGTACTGGGCACGCTCAACATCGATCTTGAGCGGGGTTTCCGTGGTGTTACGAGGGTCGTAATAACCCAGGGACTCGATGTAATCACTGGAGCGCTTCTTGCGCGAATCCACGATGACTACGCGGTAATGCGGGGTTTTCTTTGCGCCCATGCGCATGAGGCGAATCTTTACCATCTGCTTTACTCCTCCAAAGCTCGGCCACATGCTAGCACGCGGCGCACACAAGTCGTTGATTTTACTACATCCAGAGCGTTACTGCCAGCGGTTGGGCTGCAGCCCAACCGCTCAACGCAGGGCCCGGCGTCCACCGCGCCCCCGCTGCTGTCTGGCAGCCTGCTTCATCAGCTTCTTCATGCCCTCGTAGTTCTTCATCAGCCTGTTCACATCCTGCACCTGAGTACCGGAACCCGCCGCGATGCGCTTGCGGCGGCTGGCGTTGAGGAGCTGGGGCTTCTTGCG
>CAZBBU010000238.1:0-3408 GCA_964489965.1 uncultured bacterium | reverse complement strand
ACTGCTTGCGCCAGCGGTAATACGTCCACTCGCCGATGCCCGCCTCCTTGCAGAGCTGCGCGATCGACTTACCCGCGGCCTTGCCGGCCTCCACCTGCCGGAGGATCTCGATGATCTGCTCCGGGCTGCGTCTTGACTTCTTCATGGGTGTTCCTCTCCGGATCACCCTCACTCTACGTGGACCAAGACACGGGGGTCAGATCAGTTCCACCAGTCCAGGATCAGTTCGAGTGTGTCGGCGGTCTCGTCCCTGGCGCGCTGGATCACGTCATCGTCATGAAGGAGGGCGTTGTTGACGCGCGCCTGGCAATCCCAGCCGGCCACCGCCACGGGAGTGCCGGCGCGGTGCAGGTCAATGGCCGCCTGAATCGGCACCTCATACAGAACGCTTGATTCGGCGCAATTCAGCAGGTACGAGTCAAGCGGAGCATCACGGTGCAGCAGATAGGTGTCCTGGAACTCGCGGTCCGTAACGTCGTCGTAGAACCTCTCAGTGCGATGTTCGCCCAGGTGGTGCAACTCATGCACTGCAGGCAGGAAACCGAGTTCCTCATCCACTTCCCGCAGCACTTCGTTCAGTCCCTCGCCAGCGGCGAAGTGCCCGCCCACACTCACGTCGATCTTGCCGGGCTCCACCAGCTTGGCTGGTGCGCGACGCTGAAACAGCAGCAGACCCTCAAAGGTCAGGATCCACAGGTGGAAAGTCCGGTGCCAGTCACCGTCACGGTGCACTTCAGCCCGCAGTTTCCTTTTGCCGGTAAGGTTGCCCGCTTCGTCCAGAACATCCAGCCACTCTTCACTCGCGCTCACAGTTGCGATGCTAACCGACGAGCCTGTGTGCTGGAGCCCGGTCGCAAGTGCGTTCCCGGCTCTACCCTGTGCCCCAAGGGGGTGTCAGACATGAACATGAGGTCCGAAAAGCTTGAGGTGGGTGGTTTCACGATGGTGGCTCAGGAGCAGCCGGACGGCAACTGGGTAGGCGAGATTGTGGATCGCGCCGTTCCGCAACTGACGGCCAAGTCACTCGATGATCTGGAGGAGCAGTTCCGCAGCGTGCTTGGAACTCTTGCCGAGAACGAGGCTGAACTCGAGGGTGAGTCACTGAACACCAGTCAGGATGCCATGCTGCACCGGCTGCACACTTACCCGTCGACCACCGTCTCCGGTCTGGGTACTGACGAGGTGGACGGCCCTCCACCTGAGGACTGGGAGGACTGAGGGCGGCTACACTGCCGCATGCTCATAAACTTCAGCGGCGACATATGGCATTGGCGCGGACCGGCACCGTGGTACTTCATCAGCCTGCCGCAGGATGAATGCGAGCTGATCAAGATGGCCTCCGGCTTCCTCACCTACGGCTGGGGAATGATCCCGGTGACTGCACGCATCGGGGGGACCACCTGGACCACCGCGATGTGGCCCAAAGACGGCGGTTACATCCTGCCGGTCAAGGCCGAGGTTCGGCGACGAGAGGGACTGGAGCTTGGTGACACGGCGCTGGTGGAGCTCCTGGTCGGCGAGGGGCAATAGGAGGGAGCGCGGAGGTGACCGCATTTCACGTAACCAGGATTGGGCGTCCCGTTGCGTGTCGCACTGTCTGCTGAGCGAGTGGAGCTTTCGGTTCGGTTGACGCCGACCAGGAGCTTGTGAAGGCACACCGGATATGTGTCCGCACTCGGCAATCGCGAACTGCGGGACCGTACCAACGACTCGACCAATGCGAAAGCTGAAGGAGCGCTACCCGGATTTCTCCGGATGGCGCTCCTTCACGGCTCTGTGCCTCTGGTCGGGGTGGCGAGATTTGAACTCACGACCCCTTGACCCCCAGTCAAGTGCGCTACCAGGCTGCGCTACACCCCGACGCGGGCTCAAAGCTTTACAAGCTTATCCAATCTACCGGGACAGCGTCAAGGCAAGTGAGTACCCAGACGGATGAGATTGGCGGCGCCAGGAACTTGGCGCCGCCATCCGAGGGGAGACAGTCGACGGCCGAGGCCGTCAGGAGAAGTCAGTAGATGTTGTGGGCAGTGTTGTAGGCGTTGAACTTGCCCGTGGGGGTGCGCACCCAGTCGTCGTCGATCCGGTGGACCTCCTCCAGGGTTACCGCGTCGTAGACGGCGATGAAGGAGGGCTCATCCATGGTGCCCCAGGCGGACACCCAGAACTCCGTGCCGGCCCTGTTGAATTCGATGTGCACCATGCGGGCGCCCAGGTCAACTGCTCCGGGGACTTCCCAGCACCGTTCGGTTTCGAGCGTCAACTTGTCGATCGCGCAGATGCTGGCGGCGGCCGCCGGCAGTGGGCTCATCGGGAAGTCGTAGAGCAGGTAAGGGCTGTTCGGGTGGGTCTTGATGAAGAGGTTGCCGGTATAGGGCACCTCTACCCGGGCGACCGCTTCCCAGGCGTGCTCCGGATAGTTCTCGGGGTCCACGCCGACCACTGTGAGTTCCATGGATCCCAGGTTGCCGGTGGCCCAGACCGGGCCGTACTCGGGGTGATCCCAGTTGGCGCCGCGACCCGGGTGTGGCGTGGTGCCGGCGGTTACTTCCGCGGTGACTGTCCTGTCGAGTGCGTCGATCACCACCAGCTTGTCCAGCGCGTTGGCTGCGACGATGAAGTAACGGTCCATGGCCCAGCCGCCGTCATGCAGGTAGAGATCGGCGGCGAGCATGGTGACCGGCAGCGGCTGCCCCGGTTCGTCCAGGCGGCTGTAGTCAACGAACCAGGCCTGGCCGCTCTCCTTGATGGTGACGATCCACTCGGGGTGGTAACGCGAGCCGACGATGGCGGCTACGCGTGCTTCTTCGACGTAATCGCCGGTGCCGCGTTCGTATCCGGCTGTGCCCACCATCTTCAGGGGCTCGAGGGTCAGGCCGTCAAGCACGACTGCGAGTGCAGGCCAGTAGCAGCCTACTATCGAGTAGCGGTCCTCGAAGCCGGGGTAGTGGCTTGATTCGATGCTGCGGGCGTCGTAGCAGGCCTTGACTTCGGAAACCACCTGAGGTGGGTCCATCCACAGGTCGATCAGTGAGGCCTTGCCGTCACGGCCGATGGCATGGAAGTAGCGGCCACTGGCTGAGGAGCGGAGGATGTGGATCGCGTAGCCGGTGTCGACCAGGGTCACGAGTTCCTTGCTGTCACCGTCAACGATGGCGACCTGACCCATGTCACGCAGGATGACCCCGAAGAAGTCCTCCCAGGCAAGGTCGTGCTGCGGTTCAGTCGGCCGCTCCTCGACGGGTACCTGCACCACCCATGACTCCCGGATCTGTTCCATGCTGATCGGTGCGGGGTCCGGCGGGTCGTTGAGCAGGAAGCGGGACATGAGTTCGATCTGCTCGGTCGACAGGGTACCGGAGGCGCCCCAGCCGGGCATGCCACCGGGCAGGCCGTAGTTGATCACGGCCT
>CAZBBU010000237.1:0-3418 GCA_964489965.1 uncultured bacterium | reverse complement strand
TCAACCGCGCCATCGCCGACCAGTCGCGCACCATCCGCATCCCCGTGCACATGGTCGAGACCATCAACAAGCTGACCCGTGCCTCACGCAGGCTGCAGCAGGAACTGTCACGCGAACCGAGTTACGAGGAGATCGCCGACGCGATGGGCCCGGACTGGAATGCGGAGAAGGTCGAAGAGGCCTTCAAGCTGACCCGCGAGCCGTTCAGCCTGGAGACTCCGATCGGTGACGAAGAGGATTCCTTCTACGGTGACTTCATTCCGGACGAGAACATCGAGTCGCCCGTTGAGCAGGCCAGCCGCATCATCCTCAGCGAGGAGCTCGAGGAGGCGCTGGGTAAGCTGAACGAACGCGAGGCGATGGTGCTCAAGCTGCGCAAGGGCCTGGTGGACGGCCGCGAGCACACTCTTGAGGAAGTGGGCAGCCACTTCGGTGTGACCCGCGAACGCATCCGCCAGATCGAGAACAAGGCGCTGCGCAAGCTCAAGTATCACGAGAGTCGGACCCGCAAGCTCCGGGACTTCCTGGACTGAGGTCAGCCACAACCTGATTCACCCTGGGTCCCCGGGCAGCCGCAGAGCGCGGTTCGCCCGGGGACTTTCTGTATCGGTGCAGGAACTGCCCCGTGCTGTCACAGGTTGTGCCTCACGCAATAGCTCCAAATCCTAGTTGGCGGGTCAACATTTACAGCCGTACCCGCCTGGTCATACAATGGCGCACCAACCCGTAATGAGTGACCCGCGCGATTCAGGGGTCTCTTGTATTCGGCCTGAGAAAGGTTGCTGGAATGCCTGAACATCGTCCCGCCAGCCCGGCGCAGCCAGACCTCGAGACGTTGGGCGAACGCTTCAGTGAAGTCAAGCCGCAGATGACGTACCGTGAAGCCACGCTCGAGGCCAACCGCTGCCTCTACTGTTTCGATGCCCCCTGCGTACAGGCCTGTCCCACGCACATCGACATTCCCCTGTTCATCCGCCAGATCGCCACCGACAACACCACCGGCTCCGGAGTCACGATCCTGGAATCCAACCTGCTCGGCGCCACCTGCGCCCGTGTCTGCCCGGTGGAGGAACTGTGCGAGGGCGCCTGCGTGATGGGTGAGCATTACAAGCCCATCGAGATCGGTCGCCTGCAGCGCTACGCCACGGATCACCTGTTCGCGGAAGGCCACCAGCCGTTCGTGCCGGCAGCTCCCAACGGCAAACGCGTCGCCGTGATAGGCGCCGGACCTGCGGGCCTCAGCTGCGCCGGCCAGCTGGCCCTTGAAGGCTATGACGTGACGGTGTTCGAGAAGAACGATCTGCCCGGCGGCCTGTCCACCTACGGCATCGTCGTCATGCGTGAACCGGTTCGGGTGAGCCTGAGGGAAGTCGAGTTCATCCAGTCGCTCGGCGTGGAAGTGCGGACCGGCGTTGAGGTCGGAGTCGACATCAGCAGCGAACAGATACTCAACGAATACGACGCGGTCTTCCTGGGTGTGGGCATGGGCAAAGTGCCGGACATGCATATTCCCGGTGAGGAACTCGAAGGCGTGCATGAGGCACTGTCATTCATCGCCGATACCAAACTGGCGGAGATGCAGGGGCTGGAACTGCTGCGTGACATTCCCATCGGAGAACACGTGGCAGTCATCGGCGCCGGCAACACCGCCATCGACGCCGCCACCATCGCCAAACGGCTCGGTGCCGAACGCGTCACCATCGTCTACCGCAGGACCGATCAGGAGATGCCCGCCTACGATTTCGAGTACGACTTCGTCAAGCAGGAGGGCGTGGAGTTCCGCTTCCGCAGCCAGCCCGTACGCGTACTGGGCGAGGCTGGCCGGGTCACGGGCCTGGAATGCGTGCGGATGGAGATCACTGAACCGGGCGAGGATGGCCGGCGCGGGATCCGCGAGATTCCCGGCAGCAACTTCGTCCTCGAATGTGACCAGGTGATCAAGGCCATCGGTCAGGAGAAGCTGGTGGACGTGATGGCCCAGTTCTCGGTGAAGACCGAACGTGGCTACGCTCTGATCGATGACGAGATGCGGACCAGCAACCCCAAGGTGTTCGCCGGCGGTGACGCCACCAAGATCAAGGGTGACGCGATGACGGTGACCGCCGTCCAGGACGGCAAGCTGGCCGCGCGCTACATGAACGCGTGGCTGACGACGCAACCCCCTGTTCAGGGTGAGAGAAGGATGCATGGAGACAAATGGCTGACTTGAGTATCGACTTTGCGGGGGTGAAGAGTCCCAACCCCTTCTGGCTGGCTTCCGCACCACCGACCAACACCGCCTATCAGATAAACAAGGCGTTCGAGTACGGCTGGGGCGGTGCAGTCTGGAAGACGGTCGGCACACCCGTCCTCAACGTGTCTTCCCGTTACGGCGGCTTCAACTTCGGCAATAACAGGCTGGTGGCAATCAACAACATCGAGCTCATCTCGGACAGGCCGCTGCACGTGAACCTGAAAGAGATGGCTGAGGTCAAGAAGCTGTGGCCGGACCGTGCGGTGATAGCTTCCGCCATGTTCGAGTCCGACCCCAAGGTGTGGCGTGACGCGGTCATGCGCATCGAGGACACCGGCGCCGACGCCATAGAGCTGAACTACGGCTGCCCGCATGGCATGAGTGAGCGTGGCATGGGCTCCGCCGTCGGGCAGGTGCCCGAGTACTGCGAGATGATCACCGGCTGGGTCACCGACGTGGCCAGCATCCCGGTGATAGTCAAGCTGACGCCCAACGTTACGGACATGAAGGTACCTGCGACGGCGGCCATGGCCGGCGGCGCGAACGCCCTGAGCCTGATCAACACGATCAACAGCGTCATCGGCGTGGACCTTGACAGCTTCCAGATTCAGCCGAACATCGGCGGCAAGGGCGGCCACGGCGGTTACGCGGGCCCGGCCGTCAAGCCCATCGCCCTGAGTTTCCTCAGCGAAGTCATGAGCCTGGAGAAAACCAGGGACTACCGGGTGCCCATATCTGGCATGGGCGGCGTGCAAACCTGGCGCGATGCCGCCGAGTTCCTGCTCCTGGGTGCCAGCAGTATCCAGGTGTGCACCGCCGTGATGCACTACGGCTTCAAGATCATCGATGAACTGTGCACCGGACTCAGCAACTGGCTGGACGAGAAGGGTGCCAGCAGCGTGAGGGAGATCATCGGCAAGAGCGCGCCGCAGTACTCGCCGTTCAACCAGATGGACCTGTCCTACCGCGTGGTGGCCACCATCAACGAAGAGAAGTGCATCCGCTGCAACCTCTGCTACGCCGCCTGTGATGAGGGCGCACACCAGTCCATCGACCTGACGGTTGACGGCCTCAAGGTGGACCCTGCCGAGTGGACCAGCTCCGTGCGGCCCCTGCCGTACGTGCGTGAGGACGACTGCGTGGGTTGCAACCTCTGCTCACTCGTCTGCCCGGTTGACGACTGCA
>CAZBBU010000236.1:0-3423 GCA_964489965.1 uncultured bacterium | reverse complement strand
AGGCGGTCCGGATCGTGCGCGCGCCGCGGGACGGCAGGTTCGAGCCCGCGGTGCGGACCCGCGAGTACCTGGCAGCAGCAAGGAAACAAGTACCCGAGAAGAGCCGCTTTCAGAACAATTGACCTCTACCGAGGGTGGTGATCGTCCACTGGCAGGTTCAGCCCATGCGCTGCCCCGGGGCAGGCCTTACTGCCCGTAATCGTTGGTGTAGCGGCGATGAAGTCTGTCAACGTCCGCCGGGTCGATGGGCAGTGGTTCGCCGAGCTGGTGTGCCAGGAATGCTGTCCTGGCCACGTCTTCACACATGATGGCTGCCTTGACGGCGTCCCTCGGGGTACGGCCGATGGTGAAGACGCCATGGTTCTGCAGCAGCACGGCAGGTGAACGATGTCCGCTGAGTACCCGCACCACCTCGCGACCTATTTCCTCACCGCCGATCAGCGCGAAGCCACCGCAGGGGATCGGGCCGCCGAACTCGTCCGCCATGGCGGTGATGATGCAGGGAATGTCACGGCCATTGGCGGCCCAGGCGGTGGCGTAAGGCGAATGGGTGTGCACGATGCCGCCGACCTCCGGCATGTGTCTGTATATGTATGCATGGGTCGCGGTGTCGGAGCTGTACTTGTAATCGCTGCGGTTGTGCAGCGAGTGCAGTTCGACCTCGCACATGTTATCGGGAGTAAGGTCCTCGAACATGATTCCGCTGGGTTTGATGACCATGGTGTCCGAGCCGGGCTGGCGGCCGCTGATATTGCCGCTCGTCCAGGTAACCAGGCCGTTTGCCGGCAACAGCATATGCAGCCGGGCGACTTCGGTGGCAAGTTCGGTGTTCATGCGGAAACCTCTTCCAGAGCGACGTTGCGGATGCGCCGCAGCCGCTTCATGACGCCGGCGGGTTCATCGATGGTGCTGCGGCCGAACAGGTCGTGCAGGTACCTGTACTCGTGGAACAGACTGTCGTACACCGCCACGTTCTCCGGTTTCGGCCGGTACACTGTGTCGCTCAGGCCGCCCATGGCGGCGGCCGCCGCGGCGATGTCGGCGTACAGTCCGGCGGCCACGGCAGCATGGATGGCCGAGCCGAGTGCCGGGCCCTGGCTGGAGCGGATCACGTAGATCTCGCGGTTCAGGACATCTGCATAAATCTGCATGAGCAAGGCGTTGCGGCCCGGCAGGCCGCCAGCTGCCACCAGTTTCCTGACCGGCACGCCACTATGCTCGAAACCTTCGATGATCACGCGTTTGCCGAAGGCGGTGGCCTCGAGCAGCGCACGGTATATGTCCGCCGGTCGGGTGCCCAGGGTCATGCCAACCAGCAGCCCGCTGACGTCGGCGTCAACCAGCACGCTGCGGTTACCGCCCTGCCAGTCGAGAGCCACGAGTCCGTGCTCGCCCGGGCGTTGGGCGGCCGCCTGTCGCTCCAGCAGCTTGTGGGTGGAAAGCCCTTCGTCACGCGCCTGCTGCGCGAGCGTGGCGGGCACCGCGTTGTTGACGTACCAGGCGAAAATGTCACCAACCGCGCTCTGGCCGGCTTCGTAGCCGAACCGGCCCGGCACGATGCCGTTCATGACCACGCCGCACATGCCCTCGACGGGATGGCGCTCATCGCCGATCAGCACGTCGCAGGTGCTTGTGCCCATGATCATGACCATCGTGCCGGATTCGACGCTGCCGGTGGCGGGCAGCGTGACGTGTGCATCTACGTTGGCGACGGCTACCGGAATGCCTTCCGGCAGGCCAGTCCAGGCTGCCGCTTCAGCTGAAAGTCCGCCGGCGCTGCTGCCCAGGCTCACCAGTTCACGTGACATCTTCGAATCGACAACATCGCCGAAATCCGGGTTGAGCGCCGCGAAGTACTCACGATCAGGGAAGTCACCGCCCTGGTGCATCGCCTTGTAGCCGGCCGTGCACTCGTTGCGGGTTTCCACTCCGGTCAGCTGCCACACGACCCAGTCCGCGGCTTCTATCAGGCGGTCCGCTGCTGCATAAATATCCGGTGCTTCCTCCAGGATCTGCAGTGCCTTGGCGAAGAACCATTCGCTGCTAATCTTGCCTCCGTAGTACTGCAGCCACGGCTCGCCACGCTGTTCCGCAACGGCGTTGATGCGGTCGGCCTGCGGCTGGGCCGCGTGGTGTTTCCAGAGCTTCACCCAGGCGTGCGGATTGGCGCGGTACTCCGGCAGGAACGACAGTGGCGTGCCATCTGACTTAACCGGCAGCATCGTGCAGGACGTGAAATCAATGCCCACACCCGCAACGTCTGCCGGGTCCACCCCGGCGTCAGAGACGGCCTGCCGCACCGTGCGCCTGATGACTTCCAGGTAGTCGTTCGCGTCCTGCAGCGCCCAGTCCGGCGGCAACCGCTGGCCGGTCTCCGGCAGCGACTCATCGATCACGCCATTGGCGTACGGATGGATGGCTGTGGCAAGCTCTGCACCGTCGCTTGCGCGGACCAGCACTGCGCGGCCGGATTCGGTGCCGAAATCGATCCCAATCAAAAACTTGTCGGCCATCAGGCGCTCCTTGGTTACGGTTCGGACTTTTCTGCCCGGAACCAGTTTCGGTTGGCGGCAGTATAACCACGGCAAATCGGCAGCCCGGAAGGCTTGAGGTGACGCGCCCCGGGATTTCAATGTACGCTCACGGTCAGAAAAACCAGGCAACGAGGAAGGAAGTCGCGATGGAAAATTCTGGGGAAAAGCCGCTCCGGGGCGGACTTATCGGCTGCGGATTCTTCGCCCGCAACCACCTGCACTCCTGGCGGCTGGTCGAGGGAGCCGAGATCGTGGCGCTCTGCGACCGGGACCTGGCCAAAGCCGAGGCGTACGCCAGTGAGTTCGGCGTGAAAGGCACCTGGAACAATCCGGAGCAGATGCTGCGGAACGAGGACCTGGACTTCGTAGACATCGTGACCACGCCCGAAACGCACCGGGAGCTCGTGTTGCTCGCAGCCAGGAGCGGTGTGAACGCCATCTGCCAGAAACCGATGGCGCCGACGCTCGAAGATGCGGCCGTGATGGTGGACGCCTGCCGGGAGGCGGGCACCGGGCTGATGATCCATGAGAACTTCCGCTGGCAGCCGGCGCTGCGTGAGCTGAAGCGGCTTTCCGGTCAGCTGGGCGAACTGTACTTCGGCCGTTTCCAGTTCCTGAGCGGCTACGACGTGTACGCCAACCAGCCGTACCTGGCTGAGGACCCGCGCTTCATCCTGTACGACGTGGGCGTGCACATCCTTGACCTGGTGCGCTTCTTCTTCGGTGAGGCCAGCGAGATTGTGTGCCACACGCGCACGGTCAACCCGCGAATCAAGGGCGAGGACGTGGCCATAGCGCTCATCCGCATGGAGACTGGCGCCAGCTGCACGATGGAACTCTCCTACGCGGCGCATCCCGCTCAGGAGCCGTTCCCGCAGACGCTGGTGCA
>CAZBBU010000235.1:0-3444 GCA_964489965.1 uncultured bacterium | reverse complement strand
AAACCCCAGAAGCGCTGGATGATCAACGGCGTGTTCTTCGACGATCAACTCAAGGAGCTCTTCCCCTGAAGGCTCAGAAGTTCCACAGGTAGCTCAGTTCGTAGTTCCTCGGTGCACCAGTGAAGACGAGTCCGGCGGCATAGCCGGACCAGTCTGCGTAGAACTCATCAGTGAGGTTGCGCCCGCGCAAGGTGAGCGTGCCCCCGTCCATCTGCCAGCTGATTGCAGCGTCCAGCGTGGTGAAGCTGTTGACCTTGATGGTGTTGGCGCTCGAGGTAAAGAAGCCGCCGTTGTGACGCAGGTTGGCGCTCAGTGTCAGCGGCAGTGTGGCGGGGCGGTAGTAGAGGCTGAGGTCAGCGAGGCGCTCCGGTACGTTCGGCGGGCGCTTGCCGCTGCGGTCGGCGCCGCCGGCTTCGATCAGGCGGCGGTAGTCACTGTCGAGCAGGCTGCCGCTGAAGTTCAGCCTCAGGCTGCTGTTCACGGCCCAGTCGAGGGCCAGCTCCATTCCCCGCGCTGCCTGGCTGCCGCCCTGGACGGAGACGGCCGGGTTCTGCGGGTCGCGCGTGATGATGTCGTCCTGGCGGATGTGGAACACCGAGGCGGTCAGTTGCACGCGCTGGTCGGCGAGGGCACTGCGGATGCCGAGCTCAGTGGATGTCCCATCGCTCAGGTCGAAGGCCGCATTGGCGGCGCTCATGAACAGGAGGCCGCTGACCGGGGTGGCGCCACGGGTATGCTGGGCAAAGAAGTGGGTGTCCCGTGCTGCCTCGTACACGGCGCCGAGGCGCCAGGAGAGCGGTTCGTAGTCCTGGCCGTAGTGCTGCTCCGTGCCCGTGTTCACGTTGCGCACCTGGCGCTCGAGGTCGATCAGGTCGAGGCGCAGGGAGGCGACGAGCAGCCAGCGTTCATTCAGGTTCAGCGCGTCTTCGGCGAAGAAGGCGAGCTGCTCCACCTCGGCATCCACGTCCTGGCGGGTGTCGAAATTCTCTGCGTTGTCTGCCTGCTTGCGGCCGCGGACCGGCTGGAAGGGATCGGCTGCTGGCGCGCTGCCGAAGCGGCGTTGGGTGAAGAAGTCCGTGCCACCGGCTTCGAAACCGGTGCTGAAGCGGTTGCGGCGGCCGGCGAGGTCGCTGTCCAGGGCCAGATGCAGGCGCTGGCTCCAGAACTGGTGGTCGTGGGTGATGATGCTCGTGTAGCGGTCGATCAGGCCGCTGCCGGCGTTGAAGCTGTACTCGTCGGCGTCGTTCCAGATGCGGTAGCTGTCGTAGTAACTGCTGTCGCTGACCAGTCGGAGGCCTTCGCTTATTTCGTACTCCATGCGTGCGCGCAGCCAGGTGGCCTCAGAGCCCACTTCGCTGTCGAGCAGGTCGAAGTTCGTGCGGCGCATGGCGCGGTCGAGGACCAGGCCGCTGCTGCCGGAAACCACGGACGAAGGCTGGCGTGCCACTTCACGCGAGACGATGGGGGTGCCGAAGTAGGCGGTGGAGAAGTTGTCTTCGAAGTAGTCCACGGAGAGCGTCAGCGAGAAGCGCTCGCCGGGGCGGTAGAGCAGGGAAGTGGCCAGGGCCAGGCTGTCGCTGTCGGTGTCATCCACCCAACCGGCCGAGTCGGCCCAGGAGACGGTGGCGCGCAGGGCGACTTCATCATTGAACGGGACATTCACATCACCGGCCAGGCGTGTGCTGTCGAAGCTGCCGCGGCTGGCGAGCAGGCTGCCGTGCAGGCCTTCGGTGTGCGGGCGCCGGGGCACGAAGTTGATGGCGCCGGCGAGGGCGCCTTCGCCAGAGGTCACCGAGGCTGGTCCCTTGATCACTTCAATGCGTTCGAAGGACCAGGCATCCCAGTTGCGCATGCCGGCGTCGGAGTTGGGCATGCGCACCCCGTCGTAGAGGTAGTTCACCGCGCGGTGGAAGCCGCGCATGGAGACCGAACCCATGGAGCCGGGCAGGTTCCCGGAGGCCACGCCGGGGGCGCTGTTCATCGCCTCGATCGAGCTGCGGATGCCCTGCAGCTGGAAGTCTTCCTGGGTGAGGACATCCACTGTGGCCGGGGTCTCCCGCACGCTCAGGCCCAGCCTTCCCGAGACTTCCGCCCGCGTCTGCAGGCTGCGGCTGCCGGTGACAAGGATGGATTCCAGCTCCGGTGCGCCGGTTTCTGCCGCCAGCACGGGTACGGCAAGTACAAGACTGGAAAGGCTGATAAGGGACAACTTCACGATGAACTCCTCGCGGCAAGGCTGCGGCGCCGGGTGCGCCAGTACAGCAAGCCGCTGACAAACAGGAACGGGGGGACGAAGCCGAGCAGCAGCGCCAGCACGCGGCCCATGGTGCCGGCGATGGAGCCGTCGTGCAGGGGGCGTATCCAGCTGTTGAGTACATTGGCGGCATTGCCCTGGCGCAGGTCGTGGACGGCCAGCAGCTCGCCGGAGTACTGGTCGATGTACACATAGCTGGATGGGAAGCGCCGATGTGGATCGCCGGGGACCTGCACACGGACGCGGATCGGGGCATCACCGCCGACGGGCAGGTTGACGAAGGCCAGGCGGGCATCCGGCAGCGCCTCCCGGGCGTGGGCCAGGGCCTGGCTCAGGGGCAGTGACTGTCCCACGGCAGCAATGGCAGCGCCGGAGCGCACGGCGGGGGGCGCGGTGGGTGTTGCAATCGCGGAGCGGAGCAGTGCGTCTTTGATATCAGGCAGGGCGAGCAGGGCACCGCTCAGCACCAGCAGGATCAACAGGAAGACGCTGCCGAGGCCGGCCAGCTTGTGCAGGTCGCGCATGCGGCGGATCGGGGCGGCGCGGCGTTTGAAGGCCAGGGCCTTGCGCCAGCTGCCACGTGGCCACCACAGCGCCAGGCCACCAAGCAGCAGGAGCAGGCTGGCGAAACCGGCCCAGCCGACGACCTGGCGGCCGGTTTCACCGGCGAGCAGGTGCATGTGCAGCTCATAGAGCCAGCTCATCAGGTACTCGCCCCAGGTGGCGCTGCGCAGGATCCCGCTGCCATCGGCCGAGAACCACAACATCTCGCGTTCAGCCGCATGGCCCGAGTGGTCGGTGGGCGGGTAGTAGCGGGCGGGGATCGGGCCACCCTGGCCGGTGACTTCGAAGGCCCATTCGCCATTCGGCTCCGGGCGGTGGCGCAGGGCGGTTGTCTGCAGGACATCCCAGGAGTGACTGTCCCATGCCAGCGGGGGGAGGCTGGGGTCGGGCTGCACTTCGGGGTGCAGGGCGGCATCGATCTCGGTGTAGAAGACCAGGGCGGAGCCGCTCAGGGCCAGCACGGCAAAGAGCAGCCCCAGGCTGAGGCCGAGCCAGCGGTGCAGCACGCGAAGTGTGCGGCGTACGCTACTGCTCACCGCCATGGCCAGCGGTGCTCCGGGTCTTGTCTGGCTGTATTACGCATGGGTCTGCTGCCGTGTCCTGCCGGGCCGTTTGGCCCGCCATGC
>CAZBBU010000234.1:0-3445 GCA_964489965.1 uncultured bacterium | reverse complement strand
GAGCTCCCGGGAGAACTTGACGTCCTCCAGCGAAGCCTTGATCTTCCTGGCGATGCCTGCCGGTTCCACCTCATCAAGGTTCGCCAGGACGTAGTCCAGACTGCCGTAGCGCTGAAGAAGCTTGCTGGCACCCACCGGTCCCACGCCCTTGGCGCCGGGGATGTTGTCACTGGAATCGCCGGTAAGTGCCCGGTAATCAACCCACTGTTCAACAGTGACGCCGTACTTCTCCAGCACTTCCGCGGGCCCGAAGCCCTGCGCCTTGTCAAGCCCGCGCACCCGGATGCGGTCGCTGACCAGCTGGTAGGCGTCCCGGTCACTGGTGACAATCTCCACGCGGTAGCCCGCTGCCGCGCCCTTCGTGGCGAGCGTGCCGATGATGTCATCGGCTTCCAGGCCGGGAACCTCGGTCTGATACACGCCCATGAGTTCCACCAGGCGCCGGATGGTGTCGATCTGGTCCGGAAGGTCGTGCGGGGTCTCCGCCCGGCCGGCCTTGTATCCCTCGTACTGCTCATGCCTGAAAGTCTTGGCTGGTGCGTCGAACGCCACGATGGTGGCGTCGCCTTCACCATCCTCGGCCAGTAACCGCATCAGAGAGCGGGTGAAGCCGTAGATGGCGTTGACACTGCGGCCGCGGGAGTTGGTCAGTTGCCGGATGGCGAAGTAGCTGCGGAAGGCCAGCGCGTGGCCGTCAACCAGTGTGATCGTGCGTTCGCCGCCGTTTTCACCGGTGCCTTTGGCATCGAATAGTGCTTCCTGATTACTGCTCACTCAGACCAACTCCTGCCCTCTAGTCTCACTTCACCGAGGATAACGCAGGCCCGCTGTCAGGCGTTCCAGCCGCCAGCCACCTCGATGGTCACGCCCGTCACGTAGGCGGCCGCGTCACTCACCAGGTAGCGTACGGCGCCCGCCAGTTCATCCAGGGTACCTAGGCGCCCGGCGGGGATGTCACTCAGGGGCGGTGTGGTGTCAGAGTTCTCCAGCACGCCGGGACTCACCACGTTGACGGTCACACCGGCCCCGGCGTGCACCCTGGCGAGCGCCTTGCTGTAGAGGATCACTCCGGTCTTGGCGATCCCGTAGGCGACGATTCCGGGCCGCGCCACCAGGTTCTGGGCGCCGGCGTAACCGAGGTTGATGATGCGGCCGCTGCCACGAGCGGCCATCAGCGGCGCTGCGGCCTGACAGATGTGGAAGCAGCTCATCAGGTTGCTGTCCAGCATGTCCCTGAACGTTTCCGCGTCAAGCGTGACGAGTGGACCGTGATGATAGTTGCCCACGTTGTTGACCAGCACCTGAAGCCCGCCGGTGAGCTGCTCGCTCCGGCTCACCAGGGCAGCGGCCTGCCCTTCGTCAGTCACGTCCGCCTGCAGGGCCCAGGCGCGGACGCCGAAGGCGCGTGCTTCGGCGGCCACCTGCTCGGCCTCCTCACGCTGGCTGCGGTAGTTCACGACCACGTCATGCCCGAGTTCCGCCAGCAGCAACGCCAGGCTGCGGCCCACGCCGCGGTTGGCGCCGGTCACCAGCGCACCGCCTGCGCGTTCAGCCGGCACCGGTCAGCCTCACTTGCAGGTAATTGCGGAAGCGGTGCTCGCGCCACAGCTGCAGAAGCAAAACCAGCAGCGCCTGAAGTACGATCAGCAGGGGATAGAGTGCGGGCTGGCCGGCCAGGATCAGCAGGATGAGCAGCAGTGACTGGGTGCTCAAGCCCAGGTTCACCAGTGACGCGGTTGAGAACCGATCGAACCAGGCGAGCTGCCAGTCAAGCGGAGCCGAGTCGGCCGGCTGGCCGGACAGCCGCCTGAAGCGGCGCTGCTCCAACCGTTCTATGAACCGGTCCTGTGGGGCCAGCACTGACCGGTATAGCCGCTGGGTCGGCCGCAGGATCCACTGCGGCCCGGGTTCGGGCGCAGGTTGCTGTTCACTGTCGCTGCCCTGGCGTGGCTTCAGGTAGAGCCGCTCCAGGTTGTAGTCCATGGACAGCAGGTAGGTCAGCAGCAGGAACGCGAGTGCTGCCAGGAGCGGCTGGCCGATCAGGCCGAGTGCCAGGAACAGCGCCGCGTTGCCCGTCAGGTCAACCGCGGTGTCGAAGTAACGGCCGGCCAGCGTCACCTGGCCGCTCGCCCTGGCCACTGAGCCGTCCAGGTTGTCAAGCAGCATGCGCAAAAGCAGCAGCAGCGCAGCCCAGGGCCACCAGCCGGGTCCGAGCACCAGGAAGACTGCAGCCGCAAGTCCGCACAGCCCATGTAGGGCCACTATCCCCAGCGGGTTCACCCGCAGTCTGGTGCACAGGCGCACGAGCGGCTGCAGCAGCGGAAGTACCACCGTGAGCAGCAGTTCCCGGCTGGGACGCTTCTTCTGGCCTTGCAGTCCACCTGACACAGTGAGTGAAGACTAGCAGATGGCGAGGCCGGCAGGCAGCGTAAATTCCGGCATCAGATTTTTCATCCCGCTGGATCCGGCAGATTGCGTAAACTGTACTCATGACGGCGAGTCTCGTGATGGTGGTCGATGACGATCTGGGTGTGCTGAAGGTCGTTGAGCTCACGCTCACCGGTGCCGGTTTCAGCGCGCTCACCTTCGATGATCCGCGTGACGCCGTGGAAGACCTGGAAGAGGGCCTGCGGCCTGACGTGATCATCTCTGACGTTTCCATGCCTGGCCTGAGTGGCTTCGAGTTCTACAAGAAGGTCCGCGAGATTCCTGAGCTCAGGTCGGTGCCTTTCCTGTTCCTGACGGCGCTTGAAGACCGTTCTTACGTCCGGCAGGGCATGACCCTGGGTGCGGATGATTACCTGACCAAGCCGTTCGAACGGCAGGAACTGGTTGACGCGGTCAAGGTGCGGCAGCAGCGGATAGCCGAGCTGCGGCACCCGCTTGAGGGTCTTGTCACGGCCCGCGGCCTGGGTCACCCCACGGTGGAGCGTGACGGCAAGCGGCTTGACTGGGATTCACTCAAGGCGCTTGAACTGCTCTATTACCTGCTCGAGCATCGCAACGGTGTCACCGCATTCGAAGTCGCGGAGGCGCTGTGGCCCGGCAAGACGGAATCGAAGGCCTCCAGCTCCTTCCACACCACCCTCTACAGGCTGCGCAAGGTGATGGGCGGGGAACTGGTCGAGTCCGCCAACCGCCGCTACTACCTGCACAACAGCTTCCGGATCGACTACGACGTTGACCTGTACCGCACCGCCGCCCTGAGGGCGCGAGAGCTGAAACTGCTGACGCCGGTCGATGAGGCGCTGGCCATCTACCAGGGTGACTTCCTGAGCGGTGTCGATTCCGGCTGGGTGGAGGACATCCGGCTGAACCTGCACAGCGAACAGTATTCGCTGCTGGAACTCGCTGCTGACCTGGCGCGTGACGGTGGTGACCTGGAACGTGCCACGCGCTATTACCAACGCATGACGGAACATGAGCCGTACAGCGAAGGCGCCTG
>CAZBBU010000233.1:0-3445 GCA_964489965.1 uncultured bacterium | reverse complement strand
TGTAGCTCTGCTGGGCAGACCGCAGCTGTTCATCACCGATGAGCCAATGGTTGGCCTGGACGTTCACGGGCACCGGTTGGTCAAGCAACTGTTCCGGGAACTGGTGGCTGAAGGCCGCACCGTAATCCTAACCACCCACACACTGAGCGTCGCGGAGGAAGTTGCAGACCGCGTGGCACTGGTGGACCAGGGCCGCCTGGTGGCGTTCGGCACCGTGGCCGAGCTGCGCGAAGCCGCCGGACTGCAGGCCGGTAACCTCGAAGAACTGTTCCTGCTGCTGACCGGCGACGAAGGTCGGGCCTGAGTGCCGGACGCGAGGAATAGCCCATGAGCCTGCTCTCGCTGCGGCTCAGGGGAGCTTTCAGATCCTTGGCCGCGCGCCCGCTCTGGTCTGTGTTCGCGGGCCTGCTGCTGGCGGGATTGCTGATCGCCGGCAACCGCGGAGTGTTCGCAGGCGCCAGCTGGATTCTGGATTATCCGCTGATCGACAGCATCGCGCCGGCCGTACTGAGGCGCAGCCTCGAGGGTGTGTTCCTGGTGCTGATGGCGGCTGTGCTGTTCAGCGTGATGATCGCGAGCATATCCACCCTGTTCGGCAGCCAGGACCTTGAGTTCCTGCTGTCCCAACCAACGGGCAGCGCAGGCGTGTTCTCCCTGAAAGTGGCGGAACTGTTCCTGAACGCGGCAGGTCTGCCGTTGGTATTCACCCTTCCGGTGCTTCTGGGTCTGGGGTCGGCATTGGAAGCCGCACCGAGCTACTACCTCGTCAGCATCCTGTCCGCAGTAGCGCTCTACGCGTTGCCGGTCACGCTCGGCGCGCTTATCGCGCTGGTGCTGGTGCGGTTCAGTCCGGCCGGCCGGGTCCGTGAGGTCGCCATTTCCGTGAGCATCTGTGCGGCCGCAGTGGCGCTGCTGGCCCTGCGCTCGCTCAGGCCTGAGCAGCTGCTGAACCTGGACCTGGCCGATGCAGAACTGTTCGAACGCTTCCTGACCACCTTTTCCAACCTGGACCTCGGTTGGCTGCCTCCTGCCTGGGCCAGCAACGCCAGTTGGTCAGCCCTGTCCGGTGAGTTGCATCCGAGCCTCTTCCTGCTGTTGGGTCTCGGTGCCGCCGGACTGATGCTGACGGGCTGGCTGGCACGCGTTGCCTACCGTCGTGGTTGGGTCAGGAGCCTTGATTCCAGCCCGCAGGGCCGCACACGCCCAGCAAGAATCACCCCGGCCTGGTGGGAGCGTTCGCTGCTGCGCCACCTGGGCGTGATCGGTGCCATCCTGGTGAAAGACATACGCAGTTTCACGCGCGACGTTCAGCAGTGGAGTCAGCTGATCGTCCTGCTTGCCCTGGCGGGTGTCTATTTCGTGAGCCTGTCGGCGACCCCGGTGCCCACTCAGCAGTTCCGTGATGCGGTGGGCGCCATCAACATCGCCTTCATGGGTTTCATCGCAGCGGGAGTGGGGGTGAGGATTGCCTATCCGGCGGTGTCACTCGAGGGTGGCACCTGGTGGTTGCAGCAGGTACAGCCGGTCAGGACGCGAGACGTGGTGCTGGCAAAGTTCCTGCTTGTTCTGCCGGTGATGCTGGCACTTTCTGGCACGTTGGGCGTCGCTGCCGTCTGGCTTCTGGATCTCAGTCAATTACTGGCTACGGCTTCTCTGATTGCCGCGCTGGCCGCGGCTGTGGCATTGAGTGGCCTGGCGGTGGGGATCGGGGCTGCGCTGCCCCGCTTCGCCCATACGAATCCCAACGAGCTTGCCGTGTCGCCGGGAGCGATCATGTACATGGGCTTCGCCTTGCTTTACGCCGCTGCAGTGACCGTACTGCTGGCTCGCCCGGCCTGGCGTGCGATCAACAGCCAGGCAGGCGCCAGTTACTGGCTGACGGGGGAAGGCTTGTTGACCCTGGCAGTCCTCGTGCTTCTCACCGTGTTCGCGACAGCGGCGCCTCTCGTGCTTGGCACACGGCGACTGGCCAGGTACGGCACCTGAGTGTAGTAACCTCACGCCCAGAGGTGCATTCACCATGGAACTGATCCTGATTGCCGGGTTGTGGCTCAAGTCACGCGTCTGGAACGAGGTTGTAACAGAGCTTGCTGCCGCCGGCGTGAAGGCGACGGCACTGGAACTGCCGGGCGTAGATGATGATTCTGACACCGCCACCCTTGAAGACCAGCTCCAGGCGGCACTCCGGGCCATGAGCAGGGCAGAGCAGCCGGTCGTGCTGGTTGGACACTCAGCTGCCTGCACGCTGGCGTGGCTGGCCGCGGACCGTGCCCCCGACAGAGTCGCGCGCGTCGTGATGATTGGCGGCGTTCCGGGCAGGGAAGGCGGTCCGTACGCGGATTTCTTCGAGCCAGTCGACGGCCTGATGCCTTTCCCCGGCTGGGAGCATTTTGAGGGTCCGGACGCACGGGATCTTGATCAGTCTGCCCGTGCCAACCTTGAATCACAGATGCGCCCCGTGCCGGCCGGCGTGTCGAGGGCCACGGTGGAGTATTCGGATGAGCGTCGTCTGGAGGTACCCGTCACCCTGGTCTGCCCGGAGTTCAGCGTCGAGGATGCCCAGGCCTGGCTGGCTGCGGGGGACATCCCGGAACTGACGCCAGTGCGGGACGTGACGTTCGTGGACATCGACTCCGGGCATTGGCCCATGACCAGCAAACCCGCAGGACTGGCCCGGCTTCTGACCGCTTTGCCTGAGTTCAATGCCTGGTCAGGAACAACTTCTCACCTGGCGGGACTCTAATGTTGCCGAAGCAATTGACTGCGGAGGAGGACGAGATGAAGATCACGGTTGACACAACGGTAGCGGCGCCGCTGGAGAAGGTCTGGAAGGCCTACAACACACCTGAAGACATAATGCAGTGGAACTCCGCTTCAGATGACTGGCACACCACGAACTCCAGGGTGGACCTGCGACCGGGTGGCGAGTTCTCAAGCCGCATGGAAGCCAAAGATGGCAGTGCCGGCTTCGACTTCGCCGGCGTCTACACGAAGGTTCAGGAGCATGAACTCATCGAGTACGCACTGGGTGACAGGGAAGTCCAGGTGACCTTTGCCGAGGTTGACGGCGGTGTGGAAGTCCGTGTCTCGTTCGACAGCGAACCGACCCACAGCGTGGAAGAACAGCGCGCCGGCTGGCAGGCGATCCTGGACCGCTTCGCCCGCCACGTGACCAGCCAAAGTGATTGAGCATAGCGGTTACGGCAGAGTGTGATCGCTGCACGGGGGTTGAGCTTCACCCCAGAGCTCTGAGCCGTTTCAACTCAGCGAAACGCCCATCGATTCCTTCCACGTGTGCCGCTGCTTCCACAGGGAGAACAGGACTGTTCGCCAGCACGGCCAGTGAAGCGGCGTCCCAATCGTACTCCACCCTTCGCTGATCGACCTGCCAGGTATCGCCGGTGCGGGTCAGTAACGTCCAGCGCGCCCGCGGGTCGCCATCCGT
>CAZBBU010000232.1:0-3450 GCA_964489965.1 uncultured bacterium | reverse complement strand
TGTCAAGCAGGTTGCGTGAGGCTTCCTTGCGGCTCCTGAAGCTGACAAGGCCCTGTTCGATCTCGTTGTCACCGATGATGACGATGTAGGGAATCTTGAGCAGCTCGGCGTCCCGCACCGCCGCATTCATGCGTTCGCTCTCTGCGGCGATGCCGACGCGCAGGCCGGCGGCCTTCAGCCTGTCAGCCAGTGCCAGTGCCTTCTCACGGTGCTTGTCGGAGATAGGCACGACCCGTACCTGCTCCGGGGCCAGCCACAGCGGCAGGTCACCCGCGAAGTGCTCGATCATCACACCCATGAAGCGCTCCGTGGAGCCGGTGACGGCCCGGTGAATCACCACCGGGGTGTGCTTCTCGCCATCCTCGCCGATGTACTCACAGCCGAGCCTGGCGGGCTGTATGAAGTCAACCTGGATGGTGGAAAGTTGCCACTCGCGGCCCAGGGCGTCGCGCGCCATGAAGTCAGCCTTGGGCCCGTAGAAGGCGGCTTCGCCCCGGGCTTCGATGTAGGAGACGCCTTCGGCGTCCAGCGCGGCGCGCAGGGCGGCGGTGGCGCGTGTCCACTTGTCATCATCGGCCACGTACTTGCCTTCATCGCCCCTGAGCGACAGCTGCACCCAGTAATCGTCCATGCCGTACGTCTGCAGCGTCTGCCGGATCAGGCGCAACGCCAGCGCGAACTCAGACTGGATCTGCTCTTCCGTGCAGAAGATGTGGGCGTCATCCTGCGTCAGTGCCCGCACGCGCGTGAGCCCGTTAAGCTGGCCCGACTTCTCGTAACGGTACAGCGTGGCGAACTCCGCCATGCGCAGCGGCAGGTCACGGTAGGAGTGGTGCTGTGTGTTGAACAGCGTCATGTGGCTCGGGCAGTTCATGGGTTTGAGCCGGTAGCGCACCTCGCCGTCAGCCATCGGCGGGAACATGTCATCCTCGTAGTTCTCGATGTGTCCGGAGCGCTGGTAGAGCTCTTCCTTGACCACGTGACCGGTCCATACGTGCTCGTAGCCGAACTCGGTCTGCTGTTCGCGTACGAACTTCTCCATCTCGTGGCGCATCAGCTCGCCGCGCGGCAGGAACAGGGGCAGGCCCGGGCCCACGTCATCGGCGAAGGTGAACAGTTTGAGTTCACGGCCCAGCTTGCGGTGGTCACGCTTCCGGGCTTCCTCGAGCTGCCACTCGTAATGCTCCAATTCCTCACGGGTGGCGAAGGCCACACCGTAGACCCGCTGCAGCATCGGCCGTGTCTCGTCACCGCGCCAGTAGGCACCGGCGAGGCTCATCAGTTTGAAGTGCCTGGGTACATGTGAAGTGGTCGGAACGTGCGGCCCGCGGCACAGGTCGGTGAAGCCTTCCTGCTCGTAGAAGGTGATCGCCACGTCCTCCGGCAGGTCGGTTATGAGTTCCAGCTTGTACGGGTCACCCGCTTCACGGTAGCGCTCCAGCGCCTCGGCCCGGGGCAGCTCGTACTTGCGCAGTTTCAGGTCGGCCTTGACCAGTTTGCGCATGAGCTGTTCGATCTTCGGCAGGTCCTCCGGGGTCAGGTTGCGGGGCAGGTCAAAGTCGTAATAGAAGCCGTTCTCGATCACCGGACCGATGCCCATCTTGACGGACTCGGGCGCGTGACCCTCGGCTTCCAGGTATTCCCTTACCGCCTGGGCGGTTATGTGAGCCAGAGTGTGCCTGCCCAGCTCGATGACTTCCGGGTCCCGGTCGGTGAGGATGGCGACGGTTGCCCCGTCCGGCACGGTAGTGAACAGGTCGGTGACGTGACCGTCAATCCGCAAACCCCGGGCTGCCTTCTTTAGCCCCGGCCCGATGGCTGCGGCCACGTCAAAGCCCGTGGCGCCGCTTGCCAGTTCGAGTTTCCTGCCGTCCGGTAGAACTACCTGCATCGTGTTGTCCAACCCTTCCCTGCCGTTGCTGTCACGGCACCAGACAATTGTGACACACGCTACTGCCGGCAGCCAGCGGGCGGATTGTCTGGCGTTATACTCCCTGCATGCATCTGGTGGCCATAAGCAGCAGTGACGCGGAACTGCTGCGGCTCCTCTGGCGATTCCGCGATCCACTGGGACGTTTCCACCTGCACGGCGTCGCCGAGCACTCCGGCCGTGAACTGCTGCCCGCACTGACGGCCGTAGAGTTCGCCGGAGCGCTGATACTCGACATCGAGGAGCAACTGACGGTCCCCTCACTGCTGCAACGCAGCAGCATGGAAGTGCAGGAATCCGGGGCCGCTGACACGGTCACGGTGACTCCTGCAGGGCTGATCGGCGAGTACAACTTCGGGCGTGCCCTGGGTCAGATGCTCAGCAGTGCCGGCTGGGACGCAGCTGGTGCCCGCGCGAGCATCCTGGGCGCGGGACCCCGGGTGCGAGCCGTGGCCCGTGAGCTGTCGTCACGTGGTGCCGCAGAGATCGCCATCCTGGCCGGGAGCCGGCCCGAAGCCGAGCAATCCGCCCCCCGGCTCGCAGCCTCCACCCGCGTGTCCACACGCACCTTCGGTGACGTCCTTGCCGAAAGGCACATGCAGGACAGTGACCTGATCGTGCGCTTCGACTCGCGCGTGCCCGTTCCCTTCGAGGCGCTTGGCCCGCACCTGACGCTGGTTGACCTTGGACAGGAGGACGTGAGCAAGCTCCGGAATCAGGCGCTGAACGTGGGCGCACTCAGCTTCAACAGGCGTGACTTCACTGCGCACCTGATGGCGTTGTCACTGTCCCAGATTCTGGGCGGAACCTTCGAGGCGGAGCCGTTCCTGTCACTCTTCCACCAGAACCGGGCCTGACCGTCCGTGTGGCGGTCTCATGAAGCTAAAGCCGCTTCGGGGCAAGCTGTCCCCTAGTGAATGCTTCTGCCGCCAGACTGATTCTGCTTACCCTCGTAATCCTGTTGCTGCCCACCGCGCTGGCGCAGTACCGGCTGCCCGAGGGCACTTTCACCATCGAGCCAGGCGCACTGCAGATTCACAGTCCGCACTACACGGACACGTACATCTTCGGCCTGGGCTGGGCAAGTGGCGCGGACATCCCCGATCCTTTCGTGGTGGGCCAGGCAGTCAGCGTGAGCGCGGAACTCCTGGCGCTCGTCAATGGCGAGGCCGAGCAGCCCGCGGCCAGGGAGCCCGTCGGCTTCAGCGAGGTTGAGCCGGCCACGCCCCCGGCTTTCACCCCCACACCGCTGCCCGGTGGCGCCGTGCCGGCTGATCCGGCCACGAGCGATCCGGTGGTGGCACGCATCAGCGACGTGCGCTTCGGAGGCAGTCACGAAGTGCGGGTGGTGTTCGACATCCCCGACCTGTCCAGCACCTCGCGGCTCCTGCCATTGATTTCGCGCGGCGAGAACGCCGCAGGCCAGCCGCTGGTCATCCCACTTTCCGGCCTGTCCGCCCCGGCCTCGCCCCTTTACGCGGACCGTGGGGTGCGCGTTCAGTTCGGAGCTGCTGAGGTCA
>CAZBBU010000231.1:3243-3456 GCA_964489965.1 uncultured bacterium | reverse complement strand
GTGCGCGCTCGACCTCTCCGCCGAAGTCGGCGTGACCCGGCGTGTCCACGATGTTGATCTTGACGCCGTTCCATTCCACGGCCGTGTTCTTGGCCAGGATGGTGATGCCGCGTTCGCGCTCGATGCTGCCGGAATCCATCACCCGGTCCTGCACCTGCTGGTTGTCACGGAAGACGTGCGACTGCTTGAGCAGGCCGTCCACGATTGTAGTCT
>CAZBBU010000231.1:0-3233 GCA_964489965.1 uncultured bacterium | reverse complement strand
GCCATGATCGACGTGGGCGATGATGGCTACGATCCTGAATTCCATAGATTCTCTCTGTGCCGCGCGAAAGGTGAACTGCAAAGTCCGGCTGCTGCCTGCCGGCCACCCGCCTCGTGCTTGTCGGGGATTGCGTCCGGACGGGGTCAACTGCCTGGCCCCTGAATCCGGCCGCCTTGAATGGCAGCGTTCCACTTTACTACAGCCGCACCTGGCCGCGCCAGCTGCTGCCTGACAGTCGTGCAGGCGGCACCGGGCGGTGCAGCGGCCCGTGATAGCATCCGGACAGTGAGCGCCACAAGGAGGGCGCAGGCATGATCAAGATGTACACCACGCCCACCTGCTCGGATTGCATGGTCACCAAGATGCACCTGGACCGCATGGGCATCGACTACCAGGAGATCGACATAACCGAGGATGAGAGTGCCGCCGAGTACGTCATGAGTGTCAACGGCGGCAAGCGCAGCGTACCCACACTGGTGGTGGCCGGCGGTCAGGCCACGAGCCTGTCACGTTTCGAGCGTTCCAGGCTGGATGAGTTCCTGCTCGCAAACGGACTGCTGGAGGAGCGGAACTGACTCAGCTGGAGCCGGTGAACTCTGGCGGCGCCGCCAAGGCCAGCCAGGTAAGGGGCATGTTCAACGAGATAGCGGGTCGTTACGACCTGCTCAATCGCGTGCTGAGCCTGGGACTTGACCGTCGCTGGCGTCAGGAGGCCGTGCAGCTGGCGCTGGCCAAGCAACCGCTGGACATACTTGATGTTGCCACCGGCACGGGTGACGTGGCCTTTGAACTGCGCAGACAGTCGCCTGACGCCTCCATCACCGGACTGGATTTCTCTGAAGCCATGCTGCAGCTGGCGGATGCCAAGGCGGCCAGGCACGGCGGCCGCTTCACGTTCGTTCAGGGTGACGCCCAGCAGTTGCCGTTCGAGGACGGCAGCTTCGACGCCGTGACCATCGCCTACGGACTCCGTAACCTGGCGCAGCCGGAAACGGGACTCGCGGAATTCCAGCGTGTGCTGCGACCGGGTGGAAGGCTGGTGGTACTCGAGTTCCCGCCGCCGCCAGGCGGCGCCTGGGGTGCGCTGGTGCGCCTGTACTTCAGGCGTGTACTGCCGCTCATCGGCGGCCTGGTTTCCGGCAGCCGCGTTGCCTACACTTATCTGCCTGTCTCGGTTGAGGGTTTCATGGCCCCCCGCGTCCTCACCGAGTCATTGCTGCAGGCCGGTTTCAACACGGTGCGTTGCCGACTGCAGAGTTTCGGCCTTTCCGCCGTTCATGTGGCGGACAAGGGCTGATGGGGGCCGGACACCATATCCGGGAGGCTTGACTTGAAGGACATCCAGCGCGAGATCAGCAGGGGATTTGAAGTGAACACGGACATGGCGCTGGTGGATCCGGACTGGGAACATTTCGCCGGCACGCACGACCAGCGCTATGGAATCGCGATCTCGCACCTCAAGAGCCTGATCCGGGGCCGCTCCTACGACAACGAGGCGATGCGGGTGCGGGTGGGACGCAACGGTTACTACGTGCAGTCACGCCAGTTTCCCGCTGCTTTCTTCGGTGACACCACCAGGGCGCAGGTTCGCCAGGTGAGCGATGACGAGGCCGCCGCCATCAGCTGGGAGGCCATCGCGCACTACCGCAGCGGTGAAGCCGGCTCACTGACCTGCATCTACAGTGGCGGTGAACCTGCCGAGTTCTTCTTCGGTTACAGGCTGGCCGGCCAGCGGCGCTTCGAGTACGGGCAGTTGAAGCGGCGGCCGGGTGTGCACCTGCGGGTGATGCTCAGCTCTGAGGAGCCCATCGAACTTCTCGGCGGTGAGCGCCGCGGCGTGCTGATCCAGCAGCGCATGCAGGACGGTCGCAACATCGTGATCACAGCCGGGGGCAGGCGGCAGCCGTACCAGGCGCCGGGCTTGCTGGTCGAGTGACCTGTGGCTGAAGTTCTCGTGGTGGGCGCCGGACCGGCAGGCTGCTGTGCCGCCTGGACCTGCGCCCGGGGCGGTCTCGAGACGCTGCTGCTCACGGACAGCCTGGACACCGTGTTCCACGGTGCGCCGCCGCTGGCGCCGCTGGAATGGCCCGAGCGCGGGGAAGGCCTGCCGCAGCTCCTGCAGGAGCCGGAAGTGAGCGGCCTGCGGGGCAGGGAACTGCAGCGCCAGGTTCGCTGGTTGCTGGAGCAACAGCCGGGCCTGCATCTGCTGCAGGCCAGCGCCGCGGCCCTGCTGGTTGAGGACGGAAACGTACGGGGAGTGCGCAGCTGGGAAGGGCCTGAATTCGAGGCAGGGCTGGTGGCCCTCTGCGTGGGCAGCTTCCTGGACGCTTCGCTGGAACAGGCCTCGCTGCGTGAGCAGGCCGGCAAGCCCGGCCAGATGAGCTACAGGGACCTGGCACTGGACCTGGCGGGGTACGGACTGCGCCTCGTGCCAGCCGAATACGCGTTCAGCTCAGACGCCGGACCCGGGACCGTTCGCAGCCTGGTGTTCGCGGCTGATCAGCTGAAGGAAGGTCACTGGCTGCCGCGGCCGGTTGGCCTGTCAGCTGCCGGTTACGTGGTGGACCCCGACATGGACTTCGTTGCGGCCGCACTCAGTGGCCAGAGCCTGGGCGAGGCACTGCTTGAGCGGTGTATGGACGCTGAAGCTGCCTGAAGGCTCAGACGCGAGCCGTGTCAGCAACCGGCCGAACGTAACTGTCCATGCGGCTCAGGCTCTCAGGTGGCACCCACTCGACTTCCGTGCCTTCAGCGGTGGTCCTGAGCAGTCTGTATGAGGCGGCCCGGCCAGGTTCGATGCGTGAAACGATCCAGCGCTGGCCCTGGTACCTGACTTCCTCACCGGAACGAATCTGTCTCATGACTGAATGTACCCTTTTCTGACGGCAGGCTGAGTGTTTGCCGCATTCTCCACGAATCAGCGTGAGTGTGCTAGACTGGCACGCTGCGTGCAGGTGATGCGCGCAGTTACTTTGGAGGTGAAGTCCATAGCGAGAGAATTGAAGGTGAACGACCAGATTCGTGTCAGGCAGGTAAGGCTGATCGGCGCGGATGGGCAGCAACAGGGCATCGTGGA
The DNA here is from genome assembly GCA_964489965.1 of uncultured bacterium. Lineage (GTDB taxonomy): Bacteria > Deinococcota > Deinococci > Deinococcales > Trueperaceae > CALDPK01. Next base: position 157 of record CAZBBU010000231.1, on the reverse strand, counting down.
TACCCGCGAGGCTGTCAAGCGCGCACGGGAAGCAGATCTTGATCTGGTCCTTGTCGGTGAGGCAGCCCAGCCTCCCGTCGCCAAGATGCTGGACTACGGCAAGTACCGCTACGAGCTGCAGCAGCAGGAGAAAGACGCCCGCCGCCGCAGCCGCCAG
>CAZBBU010000230.1:0-3460 GCA_964489965.1 uncultured bacterium | reverse complement strand
TCACGCACCCAGTGACTGGAGACGCCCTCGCCGAGGGCCGCCAGGCGCATGGTGGTGGCGGCAGCCGCGCAATCCTGGATGGCGTACAGGTCCAGGCCACGCTGGCCGAAGCGGCATTTGCCACGCAGCACATTCAGGCACACCAGCACGAGTTCAGCGACGTCCAGCAGCGCCTGGTTGCGGTGGTTCTTCAGCGGCAGGCCCAGCGAGTTGAGGCTGTTGTCAGCGATGAGTTGTCGGGCTTCGCTGCTGGCCACGTGGATGATGGTCCAGGGTTGCAGGTTGGCGGCGGAAGACGCCAGACCCGCTGCGGCCATTATGCGGGGCAGCGATCCATCCGGCAGTGGTTCCTGCAGGGCCTGCAGTGGCACGTCATACAGTTCGGCAAGGTTCAGGGTGCATCAGTCCTTCAGTTTGGGAAAGAGGATCTCCTCGAAACCGCGGCTGATGAAGAAGCCGGCGGTCACGATGAGCACGATGGCGATGCCGGGCGGCAGGAACCAGTAATAGGAACCGCGCGACAGCGCCTGGGAGCTGTAGGCGTCCTGCAGCATGAAACCCCAGGACACGACGGACGGGTCACCGAAGCCGAGGAAGCTCACGCTCGCCTCGGTGAGGATGGCCCAGCCGATGGCGATGGAGCCGTACAGCAGGGCCATGGGCATGATGTTGGGCACGATGTGTCTGATCATCAGCCTCGCCTGGCCACTGCCCAGTGCCCTTGCGGCCTCCACGTACTGCCGCTCGCGCAGCGTGAGCACCTGAGCGCGGATTACGCGGGCGGTGTCCCGCCACAGGATCAGGGTCATGGCTATGACCACGTTCCAGATGCTGGGGGCCAGGAAGGCGGAGATGATGATCACGAACGGCAGGAAGGGGATGCCGAAGGCGATGTCGGTCAGCCGCATCAGCAGCGTGTCGACCCAGCCTCCGAAGTAGCCGGCCAGCACCCCGATGAAGGTGCCGAGCGCCACCACGCAGAAGGCCGCGGTCAGGCCGACGATCAGGGCGCTGCGGCTGGCCAATACCAGTTGCGAGTAGATGTCACGCCCCAGGTTGGTGGTGCCCAGGTAATGGTCACCGCCTGGCGGCAGGTTGGCGGCCATGCGCCCCTCGGGGGTGAACAGGATCTCATGCGGGTCATGCGTCGCCAGCTGGTTGGCGAAGATCGCCACCAGGAAGGTGATCACGTAGATGATGATGCCGGCCAGCGCCAGCCTGTCCTGTGACAGCAGTCTCAGGCTGCGCCACAGGCCAGTGAGGAAACCGCCGCCGCGCTCAGGCATTCTTGACCCTCGGGTCCAGCACGCCGTACAGCAGGTCGGCCACGAAGTTCATGACCACCATCACCACGGCGATGAGGAAGAAGGCGCCCTGCGCCAGCGGATAGTCGGAAGCGGAAACCGCACGTACCAGCATGCGGCCCAGGCCGGGCCAGCTGAAGACGGTCTCCACCACCACGTTGCCGCCCAGTGAGTAGCCGATGCCCATCGCGAAGGCAGTGACTACCGGCAGCAGCGCGTTGCGGGTCACGTGCTTGAACACGACCGTGAACTCGGACAGGCCCTTGGAGCGGGCCACCCGCACGTAATCCTCTTTCATCACGTCCACCATGCTCTGGCGCATCAGCATCGCCGGCATCCCCTGCAGGTAGATGCCCAGGGTGAGCGCGGGCAGCACCAGGTGTGACAGGAAGTCCGCCGAGAAGAAGCGTTGCCACTCCGAGTCGAAACTGAGGCCGGCGGAGTTGGCGCCGCCGGACGGGAACCAGCCGAGGCCGAAGGCGAACACGGCCAGCAGGATCATGCCCAGCCAGAACTCCGGCGCCGCCCGGGTGGTGAGAACCACCGGGATCGCCAGTTTCTCGAACCACTTGCCGCGGAACCAGGCCATGAACACGCCGATGACGGTGCCCACCAGGTAGGCCGCGATCAGTGACACGAGCGTCAGGATGATGGTGTTGGGAAAGACCGATAGAAGCACGTTCATCACCGGTTGTCGGTAGGTGAATGACATGCCCAGGTCACCCTTGAGCAGGTTGCCCAGGTAGATCAGGTACTGCTCATGCAGCGGCCGGTCCAGCCCGAAGCGCTGGAGCAGCTCCTGTTGCTGCTCCAGCGTGAAGGTCGGCTCGATGTAGGCCGTCAGCGGGTTGCCGGGCATGAGGCGGAAGATCAGGAACAGTATGGTGGCTATCGCCCACAGAACCACGAGCATCTGCAGGAACCTGTTCAGCAGCCGGCCCGGCGTCAACATCAGTGACTCAGTTGTTGGCTGCCGGCATCAGCAGCCTGCCCGAGGAATCCCAGCTGTAGCCGGCCTCTTCCAGGATCTGACGGGCGACGGCCTCGCCGGTTGCGGGGTTGTTGACCTCCGGGTTGTTCCAGAAGGGCAGCGCCACGGACACGACCGAGTTGGCCGGGGTGGCGTAGCCGGAGAAGGCGGCCTGCACCAGCAGATCGCGGCTGACGGCGAACGACAGTGCACGGCGGAAGGCCGGGTCGTCGAACGGTGCGAAGCGGGTGTTGAAGGTGAACATGCGGAAGCCGATGTCCTCAGCCGTCACGAGCTCGATGGGTCCGTTGCTCGCCACGTCCTCGAGCAGGGCGATGTCGCCGCCGTACTCGCTGATGAAGTTCAGCTCGCCGGAACGGATCATGCCCAGTACTGCCTCGACGTTGGCGATGTTGCGGATGATGTAGCGGTCAACCTTCGGTGCTGCGAAGTGGTCGGGGTTGGCCTCGAGCACCACTTCCTGGTTGGCGATCCAGTTGCCGTAGCGGAACGGTCCGGAGCCGATCGGCACGGCTTCCTGGTACGACTCGGCGTTCTCGGGCTTGCCGGCCAGGTCCTCGAGGATGGGGGCCCAGATGTGCTCGGGAATGAGGTTGATCTTGGCCAGCGTTGCGGTCAGGAAGGGGGCGCTCGGCTCGGTCAGGTTGAAGCGGATGCGCTGGTCACCCAGGTCCTCGATCGATTCGATTCCGGTGACGAACGGCTCGTACATGGGTGCCTCGCCGCCGCCGGCCGCATCAAAGGAGAAGATGACGTCGCTGACCGTGACGGGCTCGCCATCGTGCCAGGTCATGTCGCTGCGCAGCACCACGTCGATGGTGGTCTCGTCGACCCATTCGTAGGACTCGGCGGCCCAGGGCACGGGCAGGCCGTTCTCGTCGATGCGGAGCAGCCGGTCCCAGATGAGTTCGAACACCCAGGAATCAACACCGCCGGAGATGTAGAGCGGGTTGATGGCCTGCACGGGATCGGCGGAGTTGGTGATGATGTCACGCACGTCGCCCATGGGGGTTATCTGGGTGTTGGTCCAGAAGTTCCTGATGCCCAGGCCGCTCTGCAGCTGTCCGAGCAGAACCGCGAAGAGCTGAACCGCCTGTTCCAGCGCTCCATGCACAAGTAAGCATGTGCTGGCGCCGTTGTCCCTCATCGGAGGGCGCGGCTCTGC
>CAZBBU010000229.1:2063-3462 GCA_964489965.1 uncultured bacterium | reverse complement strand
ACGGCCACCGGAGAGGTGTGGGCCTGGGGTCGCAACGACCAGGGCCAGGCGGGACGGGACCCGAACATCTACAACGAAGTCATGGAGCCTTACCGGGTGGAAAGCCTGTCAGACGTGGTGAAAGTATTCGCGCAGGAGCACTCGTCATTTGCGTTGCACAGCGACGGCACGGTCTCGGCGTGGGGCAGCAACCTGTTCGGGATGCTGGGAGTTGGTGGCGATGTGGACACGCACGTAACCAGGCGTGTCGTCGGACTGCAACAGGTGGTCCAGGTTGCGGCCGGTTCTCAACATGCACTGGCCCTGACCGCTGACGGCTCGGTCTACGTATGGGGTGAAGGCAGCATGTTGGGCCAGGGTCCAACTGCTACCACTGTGCATGAGCCGGTAGCGAATGCTGCACTCAGCGACGTCGTGTGGATCTCCGCCAGCGACTCCCGCTCGCTGGCCGTGACGGCGGACGGCAGCGTGCTGGTCTGGGGTGACATCCGCCAGGAGAGTGGGCCCAACGCTGTGATGGACTGGAGTTTCGAGCCCGGCGCCATCGCAGGACTCACAGGCGTCACCGCCGTCTTCGCAGGGATTGAGCACACGATGGCACAGCTGCAGGACGGCAGCCTGCTTGCCTGGGGCTTCAACTCGGAGGGGCAACTGGGCAGCAACCAGCCGGTCCAGTACGGCGAGTTCGTCCAGCCGCAGATCGAGGCGCCGGTGCTGATGGCCAGTGGCTGGTCGCATCACTCGCTCGCACTCCTGACCGACGGCAGCGTGCTGAGTTGGGGCTCGTCCTACACCGGAGTGCCTGCCGCCGGCCTCTCGGGGGCGGTGCCATCGCCCACCCCGCTCGAGTCGCTTGTCGGCATCACCGCCGTCGCCGTGGGTAGCGACTTCTCCCTTGCGCTTGATTCGGGTCGCAACGTGTGGTCATGGGGCAGGGGCATCTCCGGTCGCCTGGGACACGGTGACGCCATCGGTCAGCCAGAGCCCGTCCAGATAGCTGCACTTTCTGACATCACTGCCATCTCGGCTGGCCGGTCCCACTCGCTGGCAATCGACGAGCGTGGTGACATCTGGGCCTGGGGATTCGGCAGTTCAGGAGTGCTGGGCAACGGCGGAGATGACCACCAGTCGACCCCCGTGAAAGTAATCGGACTCCATGCAGAAGCGATTTCCGTGGCTGCAGGGCACTACCACTCACTGGCCGTGCTTTCAGACGGCAGCGTCTGGGCCTGGGGTCAGGACGTCAGTGGGGTGCTGGGCCGGGGGAGCCCCGGAGCGAACGTGAACGCACCGATTGAGGTCACCCTGATTACCAGCCCGGCGCTGGCCGTGGCCGCTGCAGCCAACAACTCCTACGTTTTGCTCGAAGACGGCACCGTGATGGCCTGGGGCGTCAACT
>CAZBBU010000229.1:0-2053 GCA_964489965.1 uncultured bacterium | reverse complement strand
TTCAGCGGACAGCTGGGGGATGGCACCAGGGACGTGAACTACATCCCTGCAACCGTTGCCGGGCCGACCGACATCAGCCGAATCAGCGCAACCAACCAGACCGTGCTGGCCATGACTTCCAGTGGGGACGTGTACGCCTGGGGCCAGAATTACTCAGGGCAACTCGGTTTCAGGTACCCGGAAGTCATTCTTGAACCGGTCAAGCTGGACTTGCCCGGCAGCGTGAGTTGGGTGGCCGCCGGCGGATCTGACTACAGCCTGCTGGTAAGCGGAGGCACCCTCTACTCAGCCGGCGATGATTCCCACCTGCAACTCGGCATGGGAAGGCTGGTTCACAGCGCGGAGCCGCTGGTCGTGTTGCCGGAGGTTCCGCTGGCTGGGCCGTAAGGTGTAATACCCATTGTGTACCCGCTTGCATCGGCTGCTTTGCAGGAGGCAGTCGTGCGAAACGGATGGGGAATGTGATGGCTCCAGGGTCTTCTGTTGTTACGATTGATCCGTTTGGGTTTCGGGTGCGCTGGCGATAAGGCGGGCACCCGATACCTGATTCGCTAGCTTGCGATCGAACGTGTAGAGCGGAGTTGCGCTCGTGGTTTCGGCAAAGGCAGCCAGGTATGAGTCTTCGAAGCTGAGCGCCGGTCTGTCCACGAAGACCTTGAATGCCGCGTGGAGCAGCTGCTTGTCTGCAGTGATCTCTGGCAAGTCAAGCAGGCCACGCAGTGCCTGGCTGATGTCGGAGCGGTTCATGCCGTATGCGCGGGACATGACGAAGGCCGCTTCCGCAAAGACCAGGTCGGCAACGGCAAAGGGCACAGTCGCACTGTCCAGCAGCTGCAAGACCTGTTCCTGCTCCTCGGGAATGTCGCCCAACAACAGCCGCAAAATTGCATTCGTATCAAAGGAGCCGGTCATGAACCGTTGCGGTCGCGATGCGCCTGGTAGTAGGCATCGGCGTCAGTCACCGCCGGAACATCCTTTCGTGCCATGCGACTTGTCCGGGCAGCCAGTTCCCGGGGCGTAAGCACCTTGGACATCGTCAGGCTCTGCATATCCGAATCAAAAGTGACGAGAAGGCGGCTGGATGTGTCAAGGCCGAGTGCGCGGCGGACTTCCACCGGAATGGTTACCTGTCCCTTAGTGGTAAGCGTTACCACAGTCATGTAAGGAATTGTAGCATCATGCTTACCTCGGTGCCAGCTCGAACCGAGGGTCAGAGGCTGGTGCTCCTGCGTTCAGTGAACACTGCAAAGCCGAGCCAGGCGAGCGCCAGGCCGACGGGTAGGGCCAGGAATCTGTCGTACGGGTGCGCCACGATCGACGCGGTGGCGATGGGCAGCAAGGCACCGATAGCGAGCAGGCCTGCGGGGAACTTCGGCAGGACGTTGGCGCGGAAAGTGGCGATGCCGAAGAGCAGGCCGCCAAGCAGGTAGAGTCCACCAGCGACGCCGTACAGGCCGGGCAGCGCACCGAGTTCAACCGTTGCTTCCACGCCGCTGACAATGCCAAGGTAGCTGGCCACGAACTCCGGGGCCAGATCCACTAGGTTGGGCAGCAGGAAAGCTCCCATGAAAACGAAGACCGCCTGCAGCGCCCACGAGACGAACAGGCTCAGGAAGCCGGCGAATCCCAGCCAGCCGCTCTCACGCACCTGACGGGCGTAAAGCCCTGTGACTCCGAGCAGGAAGAGGATGCTCATCACGAACTTGATCGGTTGGATGATTGACCAGGCTGTGGTGCTGACGGATGCCGGTACGTCGGCCGGGTGACCGGGCTGAATTGCCACGAATATGACGCCGGCCAGCAGTGCAGCCAGTCCGGCCAGGCGCACGGGCATTGAAGTTGCAGTTGTCATGAGTCCTCCAGGCAACTGCGGCTCGTCAACAATTGCAAGATTGATCACGCCGCCTTGTTGCAGTGGAGGGAATCCTACATCTGCAGTGTCAGGGGCCAGTCAGGCTCAACGCGCCTTGCCCGCCTTGAGTGTTTCAACAGACTTCGCGATCCGCCGCTGCCGCGTCTCCTCGGTCTTGGCACCTGTCACCTGCAACACGTG
>CAZBBU010000228.1:0-3483 GCA_964489965.1 uncultured bacterium | reverse complement strand
TCTCACCCACGACCCACATAAGCGAATACACGCTCAGGCCCGTCAGAATCCAAGCTGCCAGGACGCTGTAATTGTGTACCAGGAAATGAACAGGAATTGCCTCAAGGCAGATGAGGATGGCGATTGCGACAAAAACAGCATTGTCATCATCTCGGCGACTTGTGAAGATCTTTCCCTTGGGCCGCGGCAAAAACCAGCCGGCAATGCTGTGGAACAAGAGGGCAAATTCCACTATTGACAGCCTTAACCCCAGTTTCAATTGCAGGTTCGCAAAACCGCTGGTCAGCGCTTATTGCAGCGCGGTAGTGAAGGAATAGCCGGATTGTCTGTACTTGCTGACCGCGCAGGATATTCGTATGAGGCGGAAGCCGAGCAGCACAATAAAACCGACTTCGATCACACCAATGATGACGAACATGATGCCCGGGGATACGGGCAATGCCCGAAGTGCCACATAGGCAATCGGCAACAGCAACCAGGGAAGTGACCGTTTGACGGAACGCTGATGGTTGCGTAGCAGTGGCTGCAGCCGCTGATGAATCCAGGCAGGTTTTCGCCAGGCGAATGCAAGCACGAGTAGTGCAACCGGCACCACTAACAGCAGGTCCAGGGCTATACCCACGTCCCGCGCAGAGCGTTGACCCAGCAAGTCAATCTCCAGGTCGCGCAACATTGGGGTGCTGAGCGCCCACACTTCGACTGCAGCAAGGATGACTAACGCAAGCGTTACGCCACCGGCCCGGTATCTGCCCGAAAGCCTGACCATAATTACCCTCCACAGGATTTTGTAGATGGTAGACCACTTGGTCACGGTCCGACCAGGACAAATGTCTTGGGCAGGGTGGCAGACTGGTTTGGTGATGAGGAGTCATGAGCTTAAGCGCCTCGCCCCCTACAACTGAGGGGGCTCACGGTACTTCGCCGCCGCTCACTATGCCGGCCAGACCAGTGACCCCCGCAAGGTCCGCGATCGCCTCCGACACTCAAGCATGCGGACAGAGATTTACATGGCCGCGGAGCAGTATACGTATGAGGTCAAGGACTGGAGTATCGGCCTGGACAACGACTGACAGCGGCCAGTCATCTTCTGGGCGGCCAACCTCTCACTCCAGTCCCCTCATTCCTCTTTGGGAGGACGGATGAACTCCAGTTTGGCGTCGACCAGTCCTTCCCAGTGGCGGTCTGCGGTTATGACCGTCCATTCAGTGTGATGAGCGAGCGCAAGGCAGGCGCGGTCACCCAGTGACAGGCCCGCCGCCTTCGTGGTTCGGCGCAGACTCCCGCTCGTCTTGGCGTGTTCGGCTGTAAACGGCACTATGGTCAGGTCCAGGCTCGCGAGTACTTCTTCCACCTCGTCTGGTGGCATTCCGTAATCATCGAGCTTGGCAGCCACCTCGGCCTGGTTGACGCTGCTCATTGATGCACCGGATTCCAGTGCTTCAGCAACCTTTTCCGATCCCGGTTCGCTGTTCAGGAGCGCCAGCAGGGCGGAGGCGTCCAGGAGTTTCACAGTTCGATGTTGACGGCTTCGCGCCGCTCCTGCAGGAGCTCATCAGCAAGTTGCGTGCCTTCTGGTACGTATTGCCGGACCAGTTGCTGCGCTCGCTTGATCGCAGCGCTTAACGTGCCGATGCGCAATTCACCATCCACCAGGCGAATCACGAGCTCATCACCTTCACTGATTCCCAGCTGACGTCGGTAGTCGGATGGAATCACGAACCGGCCATTAGAGCCAACTTTTACCAACTGCCTATCCATACAGCCAAACTAGCACATTTCGACCAGTACTAGACTTGCAAGCCATGAACACCTGCATGCTGGCATGGCATGAGGCAACGTGGCGTGTACGCCCCTGGTCGGGTGGACGAAGCCGCTGCAGCAGCGCTTATCAGTAGCACCATCGCATTGCATCGCGGTTCATCATGGAACAACGGCTTGAGTTCGTGGTGTACCTGGCGGGAATCTGCGCCTTCAAATTGACCACCATTTCTCTTGCCTCCAAATGCCTTATTTGCTAAGGTATTCACACGGCCTCCGGGGCTCCGGAGGATAAACAAAAAACGGGCGCATCCTGTTGACCGTCAAGCCTCCGGATGCGCCCACCAGCTACCTGCTTGAGGTTGCACTGGTATGCCGCATTGTACCTGAAAGTGTGACCTGGAAGGGACCGGGGAGTCAGCTCCTCGTGGAGGTCATGTCGCCCGATTCGGAATTGCTCGTCACCGCTCTGCTGTTCGAACCCTTTGAGCTGTGGTGGGCTGGCAACCAGGAGCCCGCGTTGCGGGAACGCCCCCTGGTGAGCATCCGGAATGAACGCGTGCTGCATGCCAACCCCATCGCCAGGCAGGAGGGCATAACTCCCGGCCTGTCCCTGGCTGCTGCCAGGCTGAAGACCAGCAACCTGCACGCCATTGATGCTGAAGCGGAACGCCTGGGGCAGCAGTGGACCTGGCAGCTTGAGCAGCTGAACGGCTGGTCACCGTGGCTGCACAGTCCTTCCGTGGGTCGCGCCTGGCTGCTGGTCCAGCCCGGGGAGGTCAAGCGGCTGGCGCTGGAGTACAGCGTGCAGGCAGGGGCGGCCAGCAACCAGGAGCTGGCTCTGGCCGCGGCGTTGGTGACAGCGCCCGGCCAGCACCGGTTCGTACCTGCCGGCCAGGAACGGAGCTTCCTGGCGCGCGTACCGGTGGGTCGACTGCCCGCGCTGGGCTTCAAGGAGCGCTCCGCCCAGCGCTTCGCCTGGCTTGGCATCCACACGCTCGGGGATTTGTTCCACTGGAAGGAATCGCAACTGCGGAGCATCGCTGGAGATGAGGCCAGCCAGCTGCATCGCCTGCTGCACGGCCCCTGGGAAACCCAGGTGGCGCGCTACCAGCCGGAACCAACCCTGGAGAGCAGCTACAGCTTCGATCATGCGGTGAGTGAACCGTTTGAGCTTGAACCGGTGGTGCGCCTGCTGGCGCGGCGGCTGGAGCGGAAGCTGGCGGGTCAGGCGGCCGGACGGGTGATCGTCACCACCCATAATCTGGGTTTGCGGCTGCCTGATGAAGTGGTGTGCAAGGAGCCCGTTCAGGCGGCTGAGGTTCTGGTGCGGCTGATCTGGCGTTCGTTGACGCGCAGCGGCGCGGCAGCGTTGGGTGTGGAACAGCTGAGTGTCACACTGGCGGGCTTGAGCCGACCTGAGGTTCAACAGGGTCTGTGGCCGCAGAAGGAAGCGCGGGAGCGGGCCATCCGGCTGGTGAGCCGCCGTTTCCCCGGTGCACTCATGGTTTTTGAACTCGTGGACTCCTATTCCCTGGCACGGGACCGTCGTTACCGGTTGTTGCGGCTGGATACTGGCGAGGCAGTGACGCCGGCCGGCAAGACCGTCAGTGACAGGCAGGTGAAGCATGAAGAAGCTGAACTCCAGTCTGCCGGTGCAGCTTGATGATGACGGCAGGCCGCTGGCAATACTCCGGGCTGGCAGTTTCCTGCAGGTCAGCATCA
>CAZBBU010000227.1:0-3500 GCA_964489965.1 uncultured bacterium | reverse complement strand
CACGCAACACACAACAAAACAACAACCCAAACAACTTGTCAAAATACCCGCCGCTTCTCGTGAGCGGCAAAAGTGAGTGTAAACCTTTTTGACGGGGCGTGTCAAGCGCAAGGTGAACTTCCGTCTGACTGCGCCACGGACGCAAAGCCACACGGTCAGCAGCGGGTCGCCCCGGATGCGGACAGCCTTCAGCCAGCCCGGTTGACAGCCCCTGCCGTCCGGACGCTTGACAAGACGGCAACCCCCATGGTTCATTAGTCAAGTAATGAACCAATGCGCCGGAGTGACCGATGATGCTTGATGACAGCCAACCGATCTACCTGCAGCTGGCAGACCGGATCAGGCAACAGATAGTGGAGGGTCACCTGGCTGAAGGGGAGCAGGTCATGTCCACCACGCAATACGCCCAGACCCTCCGCATCAATCCCGCGACGGCCGCCAAGGCCTTCGCGGAACTGACCGCGGAAGGGGTCATCTACAAGAAACGAGGCATCGGCATGTTCGTTGCCGAAGGGGCGCGCGAGCTGCTGCTCGGCGCCAGGCGCGAAAACTACTTCCAGGAGGTGCTTCTGCCCGCTCTCGAAGAAGGCCGCCGGATCGGCATCGCACCGCAGAAGCTGCAGGACTGCCTCAACGACTTCCTCGCTGCCGGGGAGGACGCTGCGTGACTGCTCCAGCGATCAACCTGGACAGCGTCAGTGTGAACTACGGACGCACGAAAGCCCTGGACGGGGTCACCGGCAGCATCGCCGCCGGCACGGTCACCGGGCTGCTGGGCCGGAACGCTGCCGGCAAGAGCACGCTGCTGGCCACCATCGCCGGCTTCCGCCGGCCCTCCCGGGGACGGGTACTGGTGGGCGGACAGGAACCGTTCGAGAATGACCCGGCCATGGCACAGGTATGCCTGATTCGCGAGGCGGGCGACCTGCTGACCTCGAGCTCTGTCCGCGCAAACCTGTCCCTGGCCCGAGACCTGCGCAGCCACTGGGACCGTGAACTCGAAGAACGGCTGCTGGCCCGCTTCCGCCTGCCCCTCAGGAAGAACGTGGACAAGCTCTCGCGCGGGCAGCGGTCTTCCCTGGCCGCACTGATCGGACTCGCGAGCCGGGCTCCGCTGACGATCTTCGACGAGGTATATCTGGGAATGGACGCGCCCAACCGCCTCGTGTTCTTCGAAGAGCTGCTGGCGGAACAGATCCGCGAACCCCGAACCGTTATCATCTCCAGCCACTTCATGGAGGAAGCAGAACGCCTGCTGGAGTACGCCGTAATCCTCCACCAGGGAAGGATCCTGCTGCACGACGACGTGGACTCACTCGGAGACCTGGGCGTACGCGTGATCGGCCCGGTCGGCAAGGCCCGGGCGTTCACAGGCGGTTGCCGCGTGCTCGGTGAGCAGCTTCTGGGCGGCATCGCCGCCATCAGCATCCACGGCGCGCTCGATCAGGCAGCCAGGAGACACGCTGCGGAGCTTGGCCTGGAGCTTGAACGGCTCAGCCTGCAGGACCTTTACACCAGCCTCACCGGTGAAGGTGACCACACGGCGCAGGTGGCGGCGGCCGCATGAGCCGGCAACCCGCAAGGTTTGCCCTGCTGGTCAAGCACCAGGCGATTCCATTGGCCGAGGTCATGGCCTGGATGCTGCCCATGGTCGCGCTCGTGGCCTTCATCATCTACCCGAGGTCGGCCGCATGGGGAGCCGAAGCCAACTTCAGCATCTGGCAGTTGGTGATTCCGCAGATGGCCGGCTGGTTCCTGTTCGGCATGGGCATCTATCTGGTCAGCGACCACCTGCGGGCATACGTGGCCATGGGCGCCAGCCGGAAGCGTTTCGCAGCCGCAGCAGGCATCGCGCTGGCTGGCAGTGCGGCCATCCTTGGACTGGTGGCTCTGGTTGGGCACCAGCTCGAGGCGTGGTTCTACGCGCGAGAAGGTTGGGTCCACGCCGTGCAGGGGACGGGCTTCCTGGCCACCTCCGGGCAACCATGGCTGCTTGCCGTGGAGGTATTTCTGGTCGCGCTGCTTTTCGGGCTGAGCGGCCTGCTGGTCGGCTGGAGCTACCAGTTTACGAGCCCGCTGCCGGCGACCCTGCTGCTGGTACTGACCGCGCTGGTTCCACTTGGAGTCGGCACGGGGCTGCTCAATGACCCCCGGCTCCTGGCGCCACTGGGCATTGCCGATGCGGTCGCCGGCTGGGGATTGTCTGGTCGGGCCCTGGCCTCGCTCGCCTTCAGCGTGGTGCTGTTCCTGATCGTCCGCGCGCTGCTGGGCGGGCTGGCCATCCGGCCGCGGGTTCCCTAGCTGAAAGGCGGCCGTGGCTGGTCCCGGCTGCCAGGCTCGCCGGGTTTCGGGCACCCGCTCTCATGAGCGCTTTCCACACGCCCCATGGCGACAGGCGCCACAGTAAATGCGCCTTAAGCGCCCTACCATTCGGACGGTGGTCACCTGAACCGGGGCCACCGGAGAGGAAGTCAAAATGAACCGCGATCAGCTGGAAGGCAAATGGAATCAGTTGGCCGGCAAGGCTCGTGAACGCTGGGGCATGCTGACTGACGACGACCTGCAACAGATGAAGGGCGACGCCCAGCAGTTGTCCGGCAAGATCCAGGAACGCTACGGCTACACGAAGGAGCAGGCCGAACGCGAGCTGGACGAGTGGCTGGAAACCGTGAACGCCTGAAGATCAACAAACCGTTACCGGCAGTGGGGCCATCCGTCTGAGCGAAGGGTGGCCCCACTGCATATATACTCAGTGCACATGTCACAGAATTCCGAACAACCGGAGTTCCTGATCGGTGCCTTCGTGCCCGTGGGAATGGGACTGCTGGCAGTTGGCAGCGGGATCCTCTTCCTGGTCACGGAGGGTGCGTGGCGCGTGATATTCGCCATCATCGCCATCCTGGCGGTCGCGGCAGGCAGCGCCGTACTTGGCGCCATCTGGATGTCACGCCGCTAACGCAGCGGTATTCCGGCCTGCGGCAGGCGGCGTTCAAGCACACGCACCAGCCACGCGGACACCAGGGACAGCACCAGGAACAGCCCGCCGACCATCGTGAGCGGCACGAAGTATCGGAACGTGCGGTCGCCGATAAGCGTGGCCACGCCCATCATCTCCAGGACCGTCACCACTGACAGCAGCGGAGTGTCCTTGAGCATCGATATCAGGTAGTTGCCCAGCGCCGGGACCACCCTGGGGATCGCCTGGGGGATGATGACGTCACGCAGCGCCAGCCAGCCCGGCAGGTTGAGGGCCACAGCCGCTTCATGCTGCCCCTGCCCGACCGCCTGCAGGCCGGCACGGTACACCTCGGCTGTGTAGGCACTGTACTGCACCCCGAGCGCGATCGCCCCGGTGAGGAACGCCGGCAGCAGTATCCCGAAGTCCGGCAACACGAAATACAGGAAGTACAGCTGCACGAGCAGCGGCGTGTTGCGCACGAACTCGAGAAAGAAACCCACCGGCCAAGAGATCAGGCGATTCGGCACCATCTTCAGCAGTG
>CAZBBU010000226.1:0-3535 GCA_964489965.1 uncultured bacterium | reverse complement strand
TCGCCGCCCTCAAGCTCTCGCGCGCCACCTACCGCAAGATGATGCAGAACCTGGCCTGGGCGACGGGCTACAACGCCGTGGCGCTGCCTCTGGCAGCGGGCGTGCTGGCCGGCGTGGGCTTCCAGCTCTCCCCGGCGGTGGGCGCAGTGCTGATGAGCCTCTCCACCATCATCGTCGCCATCAATGCCATGACGCTCAGGCGCACCGACCTCTCGGCCGCGTGACCGGGCCTCTGGGCCCGCAACGAGCGGACTTTCGGACAGGAAGCACAGAAGTTAGGCGGCGAGTATACGGTCATACGCAAGTACGCTGACTACCGGCGTCTTCGAAAGGCGTTCAGGCCTGTTGACGTGGTGAAGCACACTGAACGAACTCGCCCGAGGCAGGCGCGACTCCCGGACACTGGAGCAGGAGTAATCGATGATGGGCCTGCCCCTGCTTCCGGTGGCTCTCTTCCAGTGGCAGTGGATGATGGTTTCGGCCGAGTATGCGCCCACGATGTGCTATAACTGAAACCGGTGATTAAGGTTTGACTAAGGCAACAAGCCAGCCGACCGGCATGTTCACCGTGAGCGAGGTGGAGGAACGCACCGGCGTTCCAGCCAGTTCACTCAGGCAGTGGGAACGTCGCTATGGCTTTCCGGACCCCGAACGGTCTGCAAGTGGCTACCGCTATTACAGTGAGCACGACGTGCTGGGAATCACGCGGATGCGCGACCTTGTTGCTGACGGAGTTCCACCATCACGCGCGGCAGCGATGCTCAAGAGCGAGAGTACTGTCTCTGCACAGGCGCGTTCTGCGGCGGCCCTGGCCCAGGAACTGGGCAAGGCCTTGCAGCAGTATGACGCCGAACAGGCAGATCAGATCTATTCGGAGGCACTGTCCCTCTACCCCGTAGATTCCGTCGTGCTGGATGTAATACGCCCGACACTCATACGCATCGGCGACCTGTGGCATGGTGGTCACATCACTGTGGCTGCGGAGCATTTCGCCAGCAATTTCTTGCAGGGCCGGCTGCGCTCAATCTTCAGGGTAGCTGGAGGTGCCAGCCATGGAGCCCGCATCGTGGTCGCCTGCGCTCCCGGAGAACAGCACGAAATGGGCGGCCTGATGGTGGCGATTATGCTGCGCAGGGCGGGCTTTCAGGTCGTTTACCTTGGCGCTGACATGCCGCTCGAGGACCTCGTTACCCTGGTTCACAGTGGCCGGTTTGCCGCAGTCCTTCTCTCAGCAACAACGCCTGATTCAGTCGTCAGGCTCCGCGCTGGGCAGCAGGCGCTGCGCTCCCTTCCTTGCCCCCTGGTCTTTGGCGGATCGCTGTTTGAAGCTGACGAGGCACTTGCCGGCGACCTGGGTGGAGCCTTCCTGGGCAATGATGTCCACCAGGCCGTAAAACAGCTGGAGCAACTGCTGGGCCAATAACGCCGAGCAGTACAGCTGACCAGCTGAAAGAGTGGGGGTCCACTTCTGCATGAAGCGGACCCCCACTCTGGTTTTTGCTCAGCGCGCCTGTTGGCGCTCCTTCAAGGTCAGTGCGTATGGCGCTTGGCCACCTGCACGGTTTCCACCGGCGCAAACAGCGACGGTATCAGCGCAATCCCGGCAAGACCGACCAGTACGTACACGATGCTGGACAGTGCGTTCTTCTCGCCGAAGCTGTTCCCGGTGATGGCCGCAACCAGATCGAAGCCGAACATGCCTACCAGCAGCCAGTTGAGGGCGCCCACGATAACGAGCAGCAGCGAAACGGTCCTGAATGTTCCCATGATTTCATCCTCCTAAGTGGGTTGAACAATCCTTGTTCAACATTGATCGAAGTATAGGGGCATCGTCTAAGGTTTGTCAAGGGTTTGATGAATGACAGTACCTGCCGGCCGTCGGCCACTGCCAAGATGCTTCGCCGCGCGGAGGACGTCAGGGGTATAGATTGGTGCGCATTTGACCTGTAGGCGTTGGAGATCAGCCGTTTCGCAGGCGAAACCTCAGAATGGCACCTCGTGACGTGATCAAGCGGAACCATGGTCTGGCATTCATCTCTGCAGACTCGCAGGAACGGCTCATCCACGAACCGATCGGGCCCAAATGCGCGTTCTGCAAGATGTTCGACCTGCTGCTGGGGCCGATCGATACCGGGTACTTCTCGGACAGACCTAAGTAACGGCTGACCGTGGTGAGCGGAGTTTCCGCTGGCGTCGGCTTTGAGCTGCTGCGGCTGGCCTACTCCTGCGGAGCCTCTGGAATGACCTGTCTGCTCAGCAGCAGGACCTGCTTCGCGGCCGCACATCCGAACGCCACTTCCTCAGGGCGCACCGCCAGGATCTTCTTGTGCGCGATCACCCGGCCAGCCGAGGCGCCGAAGCCGCTGCCGCCCTGAGCCTCAAACGACATGACCTCGACACGAAATCGGCTTGGTTTCATGCGGTTTGCAGGCAATACGTCAGTGAAAGACGGCAATGAACAAGATTGCCCCTGACATCAGTCAGAGGCAATCTTCGTCATGAACAGCCTTTTCTGTGGTGGGCGGTGCTGGGATTGAACCAGCGACCCCTCGCGTGTGAAGCGAGTGCTCTCCCGCTGAGCTAACCGCCCGAGCAAAGGTGATAGTACTATCCGGCCTTCGGTCAAGTCAACAAAAACTGGACTGGTGGATTGCATGATCCCGCTTGCCAGGCCGGCTTTTCAACGGTACTCCCGTGCGCATGAGTTCCGCGACCTGGTGGAGGGTTGGCTGCTCAAAGATGGGGCGGCGCTTCGCCTGAAACTGAAAAACGCGCCATGTGGCGCGCTCAATGGAAATAATGATACACCTTTATGCGTTATTCGTCAAGATGATGCAGCGGGAGTGCCGGTGTCGGGCCACAAAACCCCATGAGTCCGGAGCAAACCATGAAAAGCCCGGGCAGGAACACGCCTGCCCGGGCCTCTTTGCCTGGCGTCGAGTCTTACTCGACGGTGAAGGTGCCGAACATGCCGCCTTCGCGGTGTCCGGGGATCGAGCAGAAGTACTCGTAGGTACCGGCTTCGGTCACGGTGAATGTCACCACGACTTCGCTGTTGTCAGTGCCAGCCTGCACGGTGCCGGATTCGACGCCCAGCTCCTCGATGGTGAAGTCATGCTCCATCGGGTCGCCTTCGCCTGCGGTCAGCACGATCTGCACGACGTCGCCAACCTTCACGGTGATGTCGGGGTTGACTACGCCTTCCATCTCGCCGTCAACGCCGACGAAGCCGAAGGTCACACCATCGGTGGGCGCCAGAGCCGTGGTCAGGTGCACGGTTACGGTGGGTTCAGCCTCGGAATCCTGTGCCAGCACGGTGCCGGCGCCGAATACCATCGCTGCGGTCAGGGCCATGAATGTGATGCGTTTGAACATTTTCTGCCTTTCCTGGAGCTGGTACGCTCCGTTTGAAAGAGTCCTTTGGCCGGGCAGATGACCCCTTGTGAATCATCTCCCAAGCTCCAGGGCCGAGAAAACCAACCGACCCGAGTGCTAACGGTAGCCTCCGACCGAGGCAGTGGGGTGAAAGCTGCGT
>CAZBBU010000225.1:0-3544 GCA_964489965.1 uncultured bacterium | reverse complement strand
TTCTCATCAAGCAGTAAACTTGAGCGTGATATTATCAACTTTGCCGCGGGTTCAGCCTGCGGCCTGCTGCACCACGGTGGACGCTAATACTTAGCGGCGCCCAGCGCAAGAGGAAGGGATTGGCAGCAAAATGATGACGTATTACTTGATAGGTATTGTTGCTTTCATAGGCTCTCTGGCCATCCAGGGTTGGCTTAAGAGCACCTATGGCAAATGGAGCAAGCGGGCCAATACCGCAGGACTGAGTGGCCGTGACGTGGCCCAGTCCATTCTGCAGGCCAACGGAATAACTGACGTGCGCATCGAGGCCGTGCGTGGTGACCTCACGGACCATTACGACCCGAGACAGAAGGTAGTCAGACTCTCGGAAGCCAACTACAGTCGCGCCAGCGTGGCCGGCATGGCAGTGGCCGCTCACGAGGTTGGTCACGCAATCCAGCACGCCAAGGGCTACATGGCCCTGAACGTGCGCAACGCACTTCTGCCGGTTGCCAACATCGGCAGCCAGTTCGGCCCCATCCTGGCCATCTTCGGCATCATGCTGGGCGCTACCGGCCTCCTGCAGGTTGGCGTGTGGCTGTTCGCCGCCGCCGTGGCTTTCCAGCTGATCACTCTGCCGATCGAGTTCGATGCCAGCCGGCGCGCGCTGAACAACCTGCAGCAGCTCGGCATCGTGACCAGCGCGGACACCGGCGGAGCCCGCAGCGTACTCACCGCAGCCGCCATGACTTACGTGGCAGCGGCCGCCACCGCCATCGCCTACCTGCTCTACTTCCTGAGCGCCAGCCGGGACTGAGCGGCATAGCCGTACCCGGCGCCAGGCAGACGGCACTTGAGGTAGTGCGCCGCGTGCAGCGGGGGGCCTTCGCGGCCCCCAGCCTGCACGCGGCGCTCGCCGAGCTGCCCGACAAGCGCGACCGTTCACTCGTCACCGAACTGACCTACGGCAGCCTGCGCTGGCAGATCTGGCTGGAAGCCGCCCTGAAGCCGCAGCTAAAGGCGCCAGAGCGCCTGCCGGAACGGGTCCGCATCGCCCTGCAACTGGGCGCGTACGAGGTGCTGGTCAAGGGCCAGGCCCGCTTTGCCGTGGTGAACGAGTGGGTGAACATCATCAAGAAGCGCGAGCCAAAGCTCGCCGGCCTGGTCAACGCCGTGCTCAGGCGGGTGCAGGTGCCCGTGGCGCCCGGTCCGGAGCTGGCAGTCAGCCTGCCGGACTGGCTCTACCGTGAGTTCGAGCGCAGCCTCGGCCAGCAGGCCGGCGACGCCGCACGCGGCATGCTTGAGCCGGAACCGCTGTGGCTGGCGGCTTTGCAGCCGCAAGCCCAGGAGATCCTGCGCGTAGAGGACACCGAAGTTTGGCCGGGCCCGGTTCAAGGCAGCCTGGGCGCCAGGCTCAGCGTGCCCCTGGCCGAACTGGAAAGTTACCTGGCCGGCCTGGTCCAGCCCATGAACCCGACCTCACTGCTGGCCGCCCGCATGCTGGGAGCCGGTGAGGGCGACGCCGTCCTGGACCTTGCCAGCGGCCACGGCATAAAGGCTGCCGTGCTGGCCAGCCTGGGGGCAGAGGTGACAAGCGTGGAGCTGGATGCGGACAAGCTGAAGCGGGCCAGGCGCAACCTGAAGCGGTTGCAGCTCAAAGTCCGGCACGTGCAGGCTGACCTGCGTGAACCGCCAGCAGAACTGGCTCCGGCAGAGTTCGTGCTTCTGGATGCGCCCTGTACAGGCACAGGCACCCTGCGCGGCAATCCTGAGATCAAACTGCGGCTCAGGCCCGCCGATGTGGCCAAGGCCTCGGCACTGCAGTCTGAACTGCTGGCCAGTGCCGGCAAGCTGGTGGCTCCCGGCGGGCGGCTGCTGTACGCCGTCTGCTCCCTGACGCAGGCGGAAGGGCCGGATGCAGTCGCCGCCTTCCTGGACGCCAACCCGGAGTTCAGTGCCATGGACGCCCGTTCCGAAGCCACAAAGCACGCGGGCCCGGAGCTTCAGTCGCTGACGTCCGGCGCAGGCATCTTCGTGCTGCCCACCGGAGGCCTTGACGGCTTCTACCTGGCTCTGCTGCAGCGTCGCGACTGAAGAACGTATCCTGAGGCCATCATGGCCAGGACACAACCAATCGAGTTAGAAGTTGGCGTCTGGTACCTGCCGGGCGCCGTCAACACTTTTGTGGTCAGAGCCCCCGGCGACCGCTCACTGCTCGTCGATACCGGGCAGGATAAGGACTACGCCCGCAGACTGCTGAAGGCCAGCCGGGAGGAGCTGCAGCTTGAACCGGTGGCGATCGTGAACACCCACGCGCACTCGGATCACTTCGGTGGCAACTCCTGGCTGCTGCAGCGCCTGCCCGGGGCACGCGTGTACGCGCCGGCGGGTTCGGTCAGCGTGATCACCGACCCCGAGCTCCAGGCCACCGGCCTGTTCTACGGCGCCAGCCCCATTCCGGAGCTGAGGCAGAAGTGGACGATGGCGCCCGCCTCGCCCGTGCACGTACCCCTGGAGGCCGGTGAACACGAGGTTGAGGGCGTGCAGATCGAGTTCATCGACGCCGCAGGCCACGACCGCAGCCAGCTGGCCCTGCGAATCGGTGAAGTGCTCATCGCAGCGGACGGCTTGTTCGGCGAGGCGCTGCTGAGCAAGTACCCCCTGCCGTTCAGCCATGACCCGGGTGCCCAGACCGACAGCGCCAGGCGACTGGGCGAGGTGGCAGCCAAAGTGGCGGTGCCCGGACACGGGGACCCGGCGGCACCCTCGGCCCTCGCCCAGCTGAACGTGACCGCACTCGAGCGGGTGCGGTCCGCGGTGCTGGAAGCACTGGAGCCCGCCGGTGACATCGCCACCGTCCTGGAGCGGGTGTGCACGCAGCTGGACATCGTGATGACCGACCCGGTCAGGTACCTGCTGAACAGCAGCACCATGGCCGCCTGGCTTGGTCATCTGAAACGGAGCGGGCAGGCTGAATGCCTTGTGGAAGGCGGCCGGCTCGTGTGGCGGCGTCGTCAGCTGCCTTACGGAGACGCCTGAGTGCAGGGGTTTTACTTGGACTCATGGAATGGGAACTGCCTGTAGTAGCGCTGCGCACCGTTGTGGTGCTTCCGCGGAATTACGACAACGTGGAGGTCGGTCGGCCTAAGTCCAAGCGCGCGCTTGAGGAAGCGCAGGCTGGAGACAACCGGGTGCTTCTCCTGGTGCAGAAGGAAACCAGGATGGATGACCCCGAGGGTGAGGACCTGCATACCGTCGGCACCCGGGGTGTGGTGAAGCAGGTGATCCGCCTGCCGGATGACACGCTGCAGGTGCTGGTGGAAGGCAAGGAACGCGCCGTGGTTGAGGAGTTCATCCCCGGACCCGGCCTGCGCGCCCGTGTGCGCACGGTGCCGGAACCGACCGGCGGCAAGCTGGGCATGGAAGTGCAGGCGCTGGTTGAGGAAACCAAACGTTCCTTCAGCGAGTACGTGAGTCAGAACAAGAACCTGCGGCTCGACTCGTTCCATATCGAGGACCTTCGTTCGCAGAAGGAACCGGGCATCCTGGCTGACAAGGTGGCCAA
>CAZBBU010000224.1:0-3550 GCA_964489965.1 uncultured bacterium | reverse complement strand
ACGCTGGACCTGTGGCGCGCGCATCTGGAAGGCGAGTTCGAGGCCGGTGAGCATGTGCTGCGCGCCAGGATTGACATGTCCAGCCCCAACATGCTCATGCGCGACCCGCTGCTTTACCGTATCCGTCACGCCCATCACTACCGCACGGGCAACGACTGGCCCATCTATCCGCTGTACGACTACGCTCACCCGCTGACGGACGCGCTGGAGGGCATCACCCACAGCCTCTGCTCGCTGGAGTTCGACAACAACCGTGAGGTGTACGACTGGGTGGTTGAGAATACGGTCAACGGGGCCGGTCGGCCCCACCAGTACGAGTTCTCCCGGCTGCAGCTTGACTACACGGTACTGAGCAAGCGCAAGCTTATCAGCCTGGTGCAGTCGGGCCGCGTGACCGGCTGGGACGATCCGCGCATGCCCACCATCGCGGGGCTCAGGCGCCGGGGCGTGACCCCCGCAGCGATACGCGATTTCGCCAACCGGGTGGGTGTCACCAAGGTGAACACCCGCACTGACCCGGCGCTCCTGGAGTACAGCATCCGCGAGGACCTGAACGACAGCGCACCCCGCATGCTGGCCGTCCTTGACCCGTTGCCTGTCACCATCAGCAACCACCCGGGCAGCCCGCTGGAACTGAGCGCACCGCTGTGGCCCGAGGACATCGGCAAGCCTGGCGAGCGCCCGCTGCTGTTCGGACCGGAGCTGTTCATAGAGCGGGCTGACTTCCGCGAGGATCCGCCCAGGGGGTTCAAGCGCCTGTCACCGGGCGAGGCCGTACGGCTCAGGCACGGTCCGGTCATCCGTTGTGACGGTGTGGAACACGATGAGAACGGCAACGTTGCCCGGCTCCTGTGCAGCTGGTTCCCCGATTCGCTGGGCAATAATCCTGAAGGCGTCAAGGTACGCGGCGCGATTCACTGGCTCGACCGTGCCTCGGCAGTACCTGCCGAGTTCCGCCTCTACGACCGGCTCTTCTCCGTTCCCGATCCCGATACCGGTGACGACTGGCTGAGCCACCTGAACCCCGATTCACTCGAAATAAGGAACGGGTTCGTGGAGCCCGCCCTCGCCGGGGCGTCCGCCTCGGAACGCCTCCAGTTCGAACGACTCGGCTACTTCTGGCCCGATCCGGTCGATTCAAAGCCGGATGCACTTGTGTTCAACAGGATCGTGACCCTCAAGGACTCCTGGGCCAGGCAGGAAGCGCGCGAATCCGGCACCGCCTCCGCCGGCAGGCGTCCCGCACGGCGCGAAGCACAGGGTGGTCAGGCCACCGAACCCGAACGCAGCCATGACCAGGCAACGCTGGAGTTCGCGGCGGCCGAAGGACTGGATCCGGACGTTGCCGCGCTGCTGCTGAGCAGCAGCGGCATGACAGAGTACTACCGCCAGACGCTTGCTGAACTGCCAGGTCAGCAGACCGAGATCGCCAACTGGCTGGTGAATGAACTCCTGCGCGAGGCCAGGGGTGGCTCGCCGCTGGACCTGAAGCTGAAGCCAGCTGGGCTGGCCGAACTGCTGAGCCTGATCCAGGCCGGCACGATCTCGGCCCGTACGGCCAAGGAACTGCTTCCTGACCTGCTCGAAACCGGCACGTCAGCCAGCCAGCTGGTGGAGGAGCGGGGCCTGGGACAGGTGAATGACGAAGCTGAGCTGCGCGAGCAGGTGGCGCAGCTGCTGGAACGTCATCCGGAGCAGGTGGCCGCCTGGAAGGGCGGCAAGACGGGTCTGGCGGGCTTCTTCGTGGGCCAGCTCATGAAGGCCACGGGTGGCCGGGCCAACCCGCAGCTGGCCAGGAGCCTCGTCCAGGAGGCACTTGAAGCACACAGTTGAGCTGAGGGGACGTTTGTATCTGTGCAGAGACAACGAAGATTGCGGATAATTCAGGTGCAGCAAGAAGGGACCTGGCCATGAGAAGACACGTTTTCTACGAAGAGCCCGCAATCAGCCGCCTCGTGTTCGCCTCGCCGTATGCAGCACCGTTCTGGACCGTTCTGCGGATCTGGTTGGGCTGGAGCTGGCTCAGCGCCGGCTGGGGCAAGGTGCAGAATCCTGCCTGGGTCGGCGAGAACGCCGGCACCGCCATCAGCGGCTACCTGAACGGGGCGCTTGCCCGTGCTGGCGGCGAGTCACCCACGGTTGCCGGCTGGTACGCCTGGATGATCGAGAACCTGTTCCTGCCCAATGCTGTGGCCATGAGCTATCTGGTGGCTTTCGGTGAGGTGCTGGTTGGCCTGGCACTCATCGCCGGCTTCCTGACCGGCCTCAGCGCCTTCCTGGGCGGCTTCATGAACGCGAGTTTCCTCCTGGCGGGCACCCTGTCCACCAACCCCGTGATGTTCATAGTCGCGACCTGGCTGGTGCTGGCCTGGCGCATCGCCGGCTACTGGGGCCTCGACTACTGGGTCCTGCCCTGGCTCGGGGCGCCGCGTGGCAAGACGATGGAGCGTGGGGGCCTGTCCGGTGCGTCCGGCGGCTCTCTGGGCAGTCCGCAGAGCTGAGCAGCTGCACGATCCCGGATACAAGGGCGCGCCCGACCGGCGATCTGTCGGGCGCGCCCCCTTTACGGGGTTGTGATGGTCAAGGTCTCCCGAAATCAGGAGACCGGCTTGTCATGTTCAGTAACGCTGGCGGCGTGGTGCGCCGTAGTCGCCGTAGCCACCACGGTCGTTGTCACGCTGCGGGGCGGCGTTGGTGACGATGACGTTGCGAGCCTGGGGACCCTTCTGGCCCTCACCAACCTCGAACTCGACTTCGTCGCCCTCATTCAGGTTCCGGAAGCCGTCACCCGAGATGGCTGAGAAGTGCACGAACAGATCGGCGCCTCCATCATCCTGGGCAATGAAACCGTAACCCTTTTCACCGCTGAACCACTTGACTTTTCCTGTAGGCATTCCTTGTTCCTATCCACCTGCCTGGCCTTGGCCAGCAGGCACTACTAACTTCCGGATGACTCCGGTGTTCAGACAGCGCCGTATGCGATTGTCAGAACCTCGGCAAGTCTACACCACGCGGAGCCACATGGCATGGTGTCGCGCGTCACAGTGCCTCACCGGCCTCCAGCAGCTCCAGGGTCGCCTGCAGCTCAGCAGCCGGCACCTCGGTCACGGTGTCATGGCGCAGCCACACCAGTCGCACCCGCGGCTCACAGCCAAGCATCTCGCGGGCCGCCAGCCAGTAGATGGCCAGCTGGCCCAGGTACCTGTCCGGCTGCACGGTGCCGTCCGTCTTGTAATCATCCAGGTACCACTCGTCGCCGGCCCGGTAGAGCCTGTCGATGGTGCCCTGCCAGACGGTTCCGGCGAACGGCAGCACCAGCGGGAGTTCCGCCTCGTCATCCTGCCGCTCCGCCAGTGCCTTGAGCTCCCTGCCCAGCATGGCCTGGTAACGGCCCAGCAGACCGATCACCTGGCGCACGATCTCCAGCCGCTCGGCGGAATGCCTGGTGCAGGTCCCAGTACAACGCGCCCTTCACCAGCCGCAGCGCGTCGCGCGCGGCGGCGGTGCTGTCGTCGTCGGACGCGGCAGCGAGGCCGGCTTCGACCTGAAG
>CAZBBU010000223.1:0-3553 GCA_964489965.1 uncultured bacterium | reverse complement strand
AGGCCGAACTGGCGCCACTGAAGTCGTTCATCCTGCCGGGCGGCACCCCGGCCGGTGCGGCCCTGCACGTGGCGCGCACCGTGCTGAGGCGTGCGGAGCGGCAGGCGGTGGCGCTGCGGGAAGCGGAACCCGTCAACGAACAGGCGCTGGTCCTGCTGAATCGCCTGTCGGACCTGCTGTTCAGCATGGCCAGGCTGGTCGGCAGTCGCAGCGGTGTGAGCGAGACGCAGTGGCAGCCGCGGCAGTCCTACGGCAGGTAGCCTGAGATCAGGCGTCCAGGCCCACCAGGTCAGAAACAGAGGCGACGCCCTCACGTTCAACTTCGCGCAGCAGGCCACGCAGCAGTCGGCCCGTGAAGCCCGGCCCCTTGTAGATGAAAGAAGTGTAGACCTGCAGCAGGCTGGCGCCTGCCCGCAGGCGGTCGATGGCGTCCTGAACCGTCCAGATTCCACCGGCTGATATCAGCGGCAGGTCAGTCCGCGCCCGGATGAACCTGAGCACTGCCAGCGACCGTGCCGAGAGCGGCCGGCCCGACAGGCCGCCCTGTTCATCCGGGTCTTCCCGGAGGCCGTCGCGTGAGATGGTGGTGTTGGTGGCGACCAGGCCGGCCAGGTCATACTGCCCGGCCAGCTGGCAGATGTCAGCCAGTGCCTCTTCCGACAGGTCGGGTGCGATCTTCAGCAGCACAGGCTTGCGGCCCAGCAGCTGCAGTTCGCTGGTCACGGCCAGCAGCTCACTGAGCCTGCCGTGTTCCTGCAGTTGCCGCAGACCGGGGGTGTTGGGCGAACTGACGTTCAGCACCAGATAATCCGCGTGCGGCCACAGAAGCTGCAGGCTCGCCCGGTAGTCGTCGCCGGCCTCTTCGAGGGTGCGGACCCGGGACTTGCCCACGTTGATCCCCACTGTCAGCCGTGCGGGACGCGCGGCCTCCGGGTCGGCAGCGCTACCCAGGCTGCTCAGGCGCCTGGCCACCGCTTCAGCTCCGTCGTTGTTGAAACCCATCCGGTTGATGATCCCGCCGTCGGCAGGCAGCCGGAAGAGCCGCGGTTGCGGGTTCCCCTCCTGCGGCAGCATGGTGACGGTGCCCAGCTCGGCGCCGCCGAAACCCAGGGCCGCCCAGGCCGGAACGGCCACGCCGTTCTTGTCCATGCCGGCGGCCAGCAGCAGCGGGTTGCTGAACCTGAGGCCCAGCACCTCGGTTTCAAGACGCGGATCATCAGTACGCCACAGCCAGGACGACAGGCGCAGCAGGCCGGGATGGCGTGACAGGAACGCCAGGGATTCCAGGGTGAATTCGTGGGCGCGCTCGGCGTCGAGGCGGAATAGCAGCGGGCGCAGCAGCCGGTACATTCGGCCAGCTTAGCAAGCCCGGAGGCAAAAATCGGAAGCCTGGCTCCGCTTCCTGCCTCTGTTATCTTGGGCCGGTGAGTGAAGACGGCACACAGCACGATTTCAGGGTGGAACAGCCGGGTTTCAGCGGCAGTCTGCAGGAACTGCTGACGGCGCTCCGCAGTGGTCGGCTGCCACCGTCGGAGCTGGATCTGCTCGCTCTGGTCCGGTCCTGGCTCGTGCACTTCGAAGCCCTGAGCAGTCGTGACCTCGACGCCGCCAGCGAGGCCTTGCCGAAGGTGGCACAGGTGCTGGAACTGAAGGTGCGGCTGCTCTTGCCGCGGCAACCCAATCCGGACAACGAGGAGCTGCTGGAGGAGGTCGCCGAGGCGGTGGAGGTGCTGCTGGACATGGAGAACGCCATCGATTACCTGCGGTCCAGGCGTGAGGACCGGCGACTGCTTCTGCCCGTGAGGGTCAACTCCCCGGCGATCCCGCGCCGCGAGCGGCCGTCAAGGCTGGGACCGGGCAGACTGGCGGAACTGGCCGGGCGCCTCAGGGCGGCGAACTACTTCGAGATCGCCCGTGAGAGCTTCAGCTTCCGCGAGGCCACCTCACGGATGCTGGAACTGCTGAGGCTGAGACGTCGCTTCAGCTTCACCGAGCTGCGGCGGGACTACTCATGGGACCGGGTAACGGTCCTGTTCGCCGCACTGCTGGAACTGGTGCGGCAGGGCAGCGTCAAAGCCGTACAGGACGGGCCCTACGGCGAGCTGGTGGTGAGCACGCAAAGCGCCCCGCAGACAGACGGGGCGCCGGCAGAACTGCAGGGTTGAGTAGACTCAGGCCGCTTGCGCCGCCTTGGCTTCCTTCTTGCGGACGTGCGGGTCCAGGTGGCGCTTCCTGAGCCGGAAACCCTTGGGCGTAACCTCGAGAAGTTCGTCATCGGCCAGGTAGGCCAGCGCCTCCTCGAGTGACAGCTGACGGGGCGGAACCAGCACGATGTTGTCATCCGAGCCGGAGGCGCGCACGTTGGTCAGCTTCTTGTTCTTGGTCACGTTGATCTCCAGGTCACCGGCGCGGATGTGCGCACCCAGGATCATGCCCACGTAAACCTCATCACCGGGGTTGATGAAGAACTCGCCGCGGTCCTGCAGCTTGAACATGGAATAGGCGAAGGTGGTGCCCGCTTCCATGGCCACCAGTGAGCCCTCCGGCCGGCTGCGTATCTCGCCCACCCGGGGCTGGTAGCTGTCGAACACATGGTTCAGCAGGCCCTCGCCGGCAGTCATGGACAGGAAGGTGCTGCGGTAGCCGAACAGCGCGCGGCTGGGCATGAGGAACTCAAGTCTGGCGCGCTCTTCACCCTGTTCCATGTTGACCAGCGTGCCCTTGCGGCTGGACAGTGACTCCATCACCGCTCCGACCGCATCCACCGGTACTTCGGCGACGACGCGTTCGAACGGCTCCTTGCGGACGCCGTCCTCCTCACGGTAGATGACCTCCGGCCTGGACACGTTGAACTCGAAGCCTTCGCGCCGCATCGTTTCGATGAGGATCGACAGGTGCAGCTCGCCACGGCCTGCGACGCGATACTGTTCGCCGCCGAGCTCCTCGACGCGCAGGGCCACGTTGGTCAGCAGTTCGCGCTTGAGCCTGTCACCGATCTGGCGGCTGGTCAGGAACTTGCCTTCCTTGCCGGCGAACGGGCTGGTGTTGGGGCTGAATGTCACCCGCACGGTGGGTTCGTCAACCGGAACGCGTTCCACCTGCACGGGGTGGTCCGGGTGGGTGAGGGCGTCGCCGATCGATACGTCGTCGAAGCCGGTGAGTGCCACGATGTCACCCGCCACCGCAGTTTCGGTCTCCACGCGTGACAGTCCCAGGTGGGTGTACACCTTTGTGACCCGACTGCGGACCGCCGTGCCGTCCTCGGCGATCCGGCTGACGGAATCCCCGGGGCTGACCGTGCCCCTGTCGATCCGGCCCACCGCGATGCGGCCCAGGTAATCCGAGCCGTCCAGGTTGGCCACCTGCATCAGGAAGGGGCCGCTCTTGTCCACGTTCGGGGCCGGGATATGTTCCAGGATCGCACTGAACAGCTGTGAGAAATCAGTTCCTGGGTTCTCCAGGTCCGTCCAGGCCTTGCCTTCCCGGGCGATGGCGTAGAGGACCGGGAAGTCCAGCTGGTCATCGTTGGCGCCGAGTTCCACCATCAGGTCGA